>CAYWDJ010000085.1:0-7026 GCA_964457005.1 uncultured Planctomycetia bacterium | reverse complement strand
GCAGAGCCCTTCGTTCTGAATATTTAGCCAAAAAGCCCATTTTCTTAGGCTTAACGCGGCCTGTTTCTTCCTTAAAAAAATCGCCCTGAAATTTACTGTCCATAATCGGACTACATTGTAGCATATTATAGAGAAATAGCAAGCCACAAAATTGAAAGAATTAATGTCACAAAAAGTTTGTTAAGAGTAGAATGCGCGGAGAATAACAGCGGGACCTTTCAAATTAATAACTGTTCCATACCACCCTTCATCGTCGGGAGATAAAGCACTGTTCTTAACTATATCCGGGAATTTTTCAACGAATTCAGGAGAAAAAGATATTGATATGTTGATCTGTACATAGTCAGTCTTCCGATCGAACGAAAACCCTCCGGAAACCTTAATCTTATCAGAAGCCGCATTAAAATCAGACAATTCAAGCGTTCTTCCGTCATCATTGTATTCAAACGAAATATCCGCATACTTCTGGTCAGGGTTGAACGCCATCAGAAGAAACTCATTGCCCGCAACCTCGATCTCTATATATACATTTTTGGCATCACACTTAAGAGAGACCTTCCTGTCCTTAAGGATACCAGGAACATCAACATCCAAAACTGTTTTTTCCGACCTCACAGAAAATTGTCCGGACTTATCCGATATGGACAGATCGTAGATGGTACTTTTATTAAAAAAGCTATCTCCCCATTTTTTATAGGCAAACTCATAACCGGTAGTCCCCTCCATATACAGGGTCATAATATCGCCAAAGAAGGCTACAAACAAAAGGGACACAAACAAAACTGTCGCGCCGAGAGAGCCCGCTATTATTGATATTTTTTTCGCCGTATACATAACTACCTGCCTAATTCTTTCTGGAGAGCTTTTTTCACATCTCTTCTATCCACGGCATCGCAAAAAACTTTTACCACTTGAGGATCAAACTGAGTTCCTGAATTACGCTTAACCTCTTTAACCGCAGCAGGGATTGACAATGCTTTCCGGTATGGCTTCTCAATTATCATTGCCTCAAAAGATGCAACAACACCAAGTATCCTGGCAGAGAGAGGGATCTCGTTCTTCTTTAGCCCTTTGGGGTAGCCGGTCCCGTCAAAATTTTCATGGTGATAAAGAATGATCGGCACGATAGGCTTAAGCGGCTTGAATTTTGCCAAAATATTTGCGCCCTTTCTTGGATGTTTTTTGATAATATCAAGTTCTCCTCCGGTAAGCTCGCCCCGTTTGGTAAGAACCTTTTCCGGGATGCTCAACTGCCCCGCGTCATGAAGCATAGCGGCATACTGAAGCATTTTGGTCTCGCTCTCATTCATGTCAAACTTACGCCCGATAATACTGATCAGCTTAAACGTTGATGCTTCCGGACGATGCCCTCCATGAGGCCTTGCCTCAAGGAGCTGCGCTATACACTTAATGCTGCATGTAGTAAGATCTACCTGCTCATGAAAAAGCTGCGCGTTCTTAATGGCGATAGCGGACTGCTCCCCCAGGGTTTTCATTATCTCCTCATCAAAAGCGCTGAAGCCTTGTCCATCCAGTTTGTCATACAAAGTTATTACACCTACAACTTCTTCATCTATTAGTGGCGTCGCAAGAAAATTTTTATCCCTGATCGGAGTCGCCTTTTTAACGGCTCTCCCCGGCGCATATTTTCCAATAACAACTTTTTTGAGCTTGGTCTGTTGTTTCCTGGCATCTATAGTACACTTTGGAATGAGGGTCTGCTTCTTTTTGTCGACCAGCTTGATCGAACACCTGTTGGCTCTAATTATCTGCATAGCAACCCTTGCTATCATTGGAAGAAGTTCATTGAGATTCAGAGTTGAGGTCATCAACCTGTGAACAGTGTGGACAGTTGAAAGAGCTACTGCTCGAGGCCTGATCGTCTTGTTCACCTCTTCCAACTCTATCTCTTTCTGGCTTTCCCTGATAACAGCGGCAGTAAACGCCGTAAAAATGCCTTTCAGATCGGGGTGCATGCTTTTCTTAAGCCCGCACAAAACGATAACACCAAAAACTGAAGAATCGACCATTAAAGGATAGCTCACACCAAACAACTTGTCATTATACGCAAACTCGCATAAGGCCTGCTCTTTCACCGATTTTTTGATACCCCTCAATATTTTGTTAGCCTCGCTTCTATACCTGTGGGTATCACGCACACTCTTCTTGACCACCGGGAATAGGTCCGTCTTTTTAAACTCTGAATACCCGTGCGGCAGATCCTTTAACACTATCCATGAAGAAGTCTTTAAATACTTACTAAAAGCCGATATTTCTTCTCGTAGACACCAGTTATCCTTTAAGACCTCGAATAATCTTTCCGGTACAAAATTTTCATTCGCATTCATATCTACACCCTCTCATAGGGTTCAAAAAACTTTTTATACTGGTCCAGCGCATACCTATCGGTCATGCCCGCCATATAATCCTTGATGACACAATATTTTCCATATTCCTCTACCCTGCCCCTGTCTCGTGGGGGGAGCTGGTCGGGGTCATCACAATACACGTCAAAGAGACTCTTCAAAAATCGTGAAGCCTTGCTCGACATACGTCTGACCCTGTAATTCTTATAAAGCTTACTATAAAGCACCTTACGACATTCAGCCCTCTTCGCCGTCATGTCATCACTGAACAGAACGACTTTGTCTTTCAATTTATCAAGATCTTTAAAGGTATTCAACCCGCACTTTTCAAGGTTTGCAAGAGTGGTCTTTAGAAGATCTGAAACTTGCAGGTTTATTAAGTGTCTCACTATGTTCGTCCTGTGCATCTCGGGATTCAAACCTGGGTATTTTGCATTGACAGAGGCTACCGCCTCATCCCAAAGTTCCACCCCCGTAAGATCCGACTCCGACAATAGTCCGCTTTTCAGCCCATCATCGAGATCATGGTTGTCATAGGCTATCTCATCGGAGAAGTCAACAACCTGTATCTCAAGAAGCCATGGTCCGGGGATATCGACATCTCCCATTCGTTTTTCATCATAAGGAGTGGAGTGACGGATTATCCCGCGTCGCACTTCCTGGGTCAGGTTGAGTCCCAGAAACTCCGGGTAGCGTTCTTCAAGAAGATCTACGACACGAAGGCCGTGAGAATTGTGGTCAAACCCTCCATGATCTTTCAAAAGTTCGGCAAGGGTATCTTCCCCTGCATGTCCGAAAGGTGTGTGTCCCAGATCATGGGCCAGAGAAATTGCTTCTACGAGGTCCTCATTAAGTCTCAGTGCCCGGGCAATGGTTCTGGATATCTGAGCAACTTCCAGAGTATGGGTCAGACGGGTGCGGTAGTAGTCGCCTTCATGATTGACGAATACCTGCGTCTTGTATTCAAGGCGCCTGAACGCAGTTGAATAAATAATACGATCTTTGTCCCTCTGGTAAATATTCCTGTATGAATGTTCCTCTTCAGGATATTTTCTGCCAGCAGTTTCCCCGCTCTTCATAGCATAGGGTGCCAAAAGATCATATTCACGCTGTTCTATTTCATCTCTAGTAAGAGTTTTATATTCCATTGTTATTTTATGCTATTTCATAACATATAATATCACAAAGCCCGTAAACCCCACAACAAAAATCAAAATGGTGTCAAACCCCACTTTTTTGTTTCCAGGTTTCCTGTTCCTTAGGCCTACTACCGCTATCGCCGCCATAACCATAGCAACCACAGTAGCCACTATATCAGGCCTGGATATCATTGCAAAGATCGGTTTATCTGTAAATACGTCCAATGCCGGTATGACACAAATATCAAAAAGATTACTGCCGAGAATATTCCCCACAGCCATATCGGTAGATCCCGCCCTCAGGGCAGCGAACGAAACTATTATTTCAGGAAGCGATGTGGCAAATCCCAATAGAAGAGTTCCGGTAAACGTCTGGGACATCCCCGTTCCCAGCACTATTTTCTGGCCTATACCGGCCATCCAGGCACCAAGAAGCATTACAACTATCAATATCCCGATAAACTTTGCCCAAACCTCCCAGAACGTCTGATCCTTTTTGATCAGAAATTCATCTTTGAGACTCCCATCCTTTCTTCTTAGGAATTCCAGCGAGAAGAGATATATGCAAACGATAAATATGCTTTCTATCCCAATAGGTCCGACCCTGAACATCTCCGCGCCGCCTGCGGCTCTAGAGAGGACTATAACAGACAGAAGGCCTGAAACAAGAAGAATGAAAATACCTGTATAACGATTGGCCTCTGACACTTTTGAAAGTATCCGTCCTCGGCCGACAAAATAGTCCAAGCCCAGAAGGATCATAAAATTGACTATAACAGAACCGATAAGATCCCCATATCCGAGACCGATACAACCGAGAGAATGAACTGCGGTAACACCCGTAGCTATTTCAGGAAAAGAGGTTGCAACTGCCAGAAAAAACATCCCTATCAAACCTTCGCTAATATGGGTTTTTTTAGAAAGGATGACACCTTCTTTGCTAAGATTGTACGCAAAAAATGTTAAGAGCACTGAACATATAAGAAATTCGATCCAAAACATTTTGATGCCAGTGTGTAAATAACGTTAATCTTCTATTCTAATGATCTCAGCGTCTACTTTGTCGCCCTTGATCTCAATTATACCAAAAGAACGGTATGGCGCAAAGATCGTATCTGTTGGGCTACCCGGGTTCACCAAAAGGGTTTTGCCCCTTTTCTCCACCAAAGGCATATGGGAATGTCCAAAAATTATAATATCAAGTTTTTCATTAAACATCCCTTCCACGATCTGATGAACTTTTGCCCCTGGACCCGTACCATGAACAACCCCTATAGTCTTCCCGGCACATTCAAACACTATCTTCTGAGGAAGCTTCTCTCTGAGCTCAAGACCATCCATATTACCGAAAACGGCCTTTGTCTCAGCAAGGTTCTCAAGCACTTTCAAAACATCCGCCTCAACAATATCACCGGCATGAACAATAAGATCGCACTCTTTGAAATGTTCAACAACTTCCGGAGGAAGTTTGTCAGAGTTAAAAGGGATATGTGTATCTGAAATAACGCCTATTTTCATATTACGAACTCAAAATTTCCGAACAATCTGAGTACCTCGTTTAGCTGCCGGACATCCCAAACCCATACGTTCTGCTCTTTCGCAAGCAAAAATGCGTTCTGCTCAATACCCTTCAGCGGAATAAAGATCCTACGAACGATCTTTTTGTTATTACGAAGTTTTTTGATGCCCCACAAATCATGTATATCCTGCTCATCCGATATATCATTCTGTTTCACATGAAAGATCCATGCCTTCTCGCCGCAATAAGCTAATATCTGGGAAACATTGCTTCCCTTTTTAACTACCTTTATTTTGTCAAAACGCGGCATTTTGCGATCGGTATATCCGATACGGACCTTTTCCCCATTAAAACTTGAAAAAACCTCTGTCAAATGGTCAATAACGTTTTTACTGCTGAACTTTCCAAACTCCGTGAAATCCTCCTCAACAGCATGCTTAAACTCTAGATATTTAATGTTAAGGTCATCGATCATCGACTTGGTTTTCAAGCAATAAACATTCTTCAGCCAATATTCAAAAAGCTTGTCCTCTATCCTGAAAAACTGACCGCTGTTATAAACAAGATCCATCTTTATTAGTTTACTGAGCTTGCTTCCGAGGTCCCTATCAACTTTTCCAAGTGAACTTTGTATGGACTTTATAGTCGTATGGCCTGTTGCAAGAGCTGTAAGTATCGGAATAAGTTTCTTTCTGGCCTTTTTCTCAAGAAAAAAGTTAATGTTGTTGTTGAAATACTGGCTCAGGATACCTTCGGCATCATATAGAATCCCTGCGAAAGTATCAAGCAAACATTCTTTCGGAGTTCTCTCCCCATTGTCCTTTTTGAGAGTATCACTGAATCTTTTAGAAAAAACTTCTAGATAAAAAGGACTCCCTTGCGACACCTGTACGAGATAATCAACTACCTGGCCCTGCTCCCCAGCGACATCAAGTTTGTCCGCGATGAAAGACTTCGCGGTCTGGGAATCAAAACCATTTACCTCAATTATTTCAAAGTTTCCGAATAAAAGCGACAGCTTCTTCGAAAGGATCTCCTGCAAAAGGCTTTTCTGGGAACTCGACACAACATACATGGTGTTCTTTTGCACCATTATAAATTTACCAAAGGTATTGAACGGCTTTTTCAACTGAAACCCTGACATATTCTGGAACTCATCCAGTATAACGATACAGCTTTTACCCGTCTCTACTTTGAAAACAGAAGTAAGGCCCAGCAGCTTTTCATACGCATCGTCATATTTCTTTTTTGAAATTGATTTGATAATTGAGTCAATGCACTTGATGGTATCCGGAACCATCTCCCTGCAGACAGAAACAAGATCTTCGAACTCACCTTCGGGTTTTACCCCGCGCGTCTTCATGTAGTTATACAGAAGCGTCGCCATGAACCGGGTACAAAAAACATTAAAGTCCTCCCCGGTCATCTCTATGTACAAAGGAATTATATCGGGATCTTTTAGATCCTTAAGGAAATGTCTGAGGATGGAACTCTTCCCGGCAAGCATAGGCCCCGTCAAAGCAAGATTCTGGCGGTAGCCTCCCTTGAGCGCAGTAACTCTCTTATGAAGAGTAGCCAGGACATCCTCCCGGCCAAAGAATTTTTTACCAAAGACTGGTTCAATAAACATAGAATAATATGTGTTTTTGGGAAAGCTTGCAACTAGTCGAGCGACCACAAGGAATTGGGCCTTTCCAGACGAAAGGCATAGTATAATAAAATCTGTCTATATATCCTCGGCACCTATGTGCGTAACGCTCTACTGTGTTCTAATGTACAAGCTGTCCGGTAAAAATCAAAATGAACTCCCGTGTTAACAGCTCCTCCATAGTATAAGATTTCCGCACACCTGTCAACATAACTTACACAATATTTTTGAAAATTATTGACACGTATTTTTCTTTTTTCCTTGACAGCTCATATAGTATTTGACGAATGTATGCGAAATGCTATAATACGGATATTACCAAACAAGGAGGTATGTTATGCAAAGATTAATCGC
>CAYWDJ010000084.1:0-7126 GCA_964457005.1 uncultured Planctomycetia bacterium | reverse complement strand
CGGTGACCTTCAAGAAAGATATATTCTCTAGGCCCAAGCAGGGAGATATGGTAGACCTTGCGTATACTCCGTCAATTAATACCTGGAATGGCATTGATACTATTCAACTGAATATAAAAGATGTAAAGATAAATTAGACCTGCACTTACTTGCAAAGCTATTTAAACAGTTCCTTCGGGGACGTAGGAACTGCTCCAGCGGCAATAAAGTATGTCATCCCGGGCGAGGCAGACGAGACCCGGGATCTCATGAAAGTACTAATGTTTTTACTAGATCCCCGCTTTCGCGGGGATGACATCTTTTACTTGTTCCCTGACTTAGGGTAGAACCCAAAAAGCCCAGCTAAATCAATAGCTGGGCTTTTTTATTATGGTGGGGAGAGAAGGATTCGAACCTTCGAAGGCTGAGCCGACAGATTTACAGTCTGTTGCGTTTGACCGCTTCGCTATCTCCCCGTTATTATTAAATTCTGGAGCCGACGGAGGGAGTCGAACCCCCGACAGGCTGATTACAAATCAGCTACTCTACCAACTGAGTTACGTCGGCCAGAAAATACATATCAAAAAGCTGAAACATAAGTATATCACAAGAAATTTTTTTTTCAACAAATTTTATGCGCCTTTTATTGAAAAGTTGGCAAAATAGTATATACTTATATAAAAGGTGTAATATGAAGTTGAAGAAGGCACAATTGTTGTGGATAGTAGTTTTGTTTGTGGTTTTCCTCATTGCGTTGGTTTATCTGCGTGAGGAATCTGCTGAAATTACAGAAATTAACGAGCCTGAGGGGATAGTCCAATATCAGGTGGAGCAACAGCCGTAAGGAGGTGTGTATGTATACTTTTGATATGGGCGCCTGGATCTTGTATTCATTATACGGCGCTATCCTGTGTTTTTTTATATATCTTCTTTTCGACATTAAGAGTTTTTATTCGACCAGCACAAGCCAGAAGTATATTGCAGGATCCTCCCGATATAAGGGGTATGAGGATTCTGCGGGACATCTGGAGATAATTGATGGAAAGATTTCTTTCCTGGATGAGCAGGGGGAAAAGGAATATTTTTCCGTACCTTTGGAGGACGTTGGTACGGTTAGAACCGGCCCGAGGAAAGAAGCTGATAGTGCTTCTTTGGTTAACAGAGTATCCAAATATATGGATGAAGAGAATTATCTCTACATAAAGCTTTACAAGGGTGACATAGAGCAAACACTTGAGTTCTCGGCGCATAAAGCCTCACCGGTAAATGAGGTTGTTATGAATAGGATACTGAAAGCCAAGAGCAGTGTATTATAGTCGTCAAAACGAAATTCACATTTTGAATAGGGGCAATTAAGGTTGTCCCTATTTGTGTTTATGGGCAGAGCAGGAGGTGGTATGGACCGGAAAACGGAAAGACTTATCGCAAGGGAAGGGATAATTACGGTATTTTTTATAATGCCGGTAGTTATTGTCGTTTTTATTATGTACATGCTGTTTGAGGTTCTGGAGGTTTACAGTTATCCGAGTGAAATGGCCAAAGCCGGTGAGATCGTTATTTTCGCGCTTATCTTTGGGTATCTCATACAACTTCTTGTGCGTCTTGCAAAGTGGGGTTTTAAGACTTTGAAAGAGGAATAGCAAAATATTTTTTATTGACTTTGCTTGTAAAACGTGTATATTATTGCTTAACGAAATAACATTGCGAGCGTAGCACAATGGGAGTGCAGAAGCCTTCCAAGCTTCCTACGTGGGTTCGATCCCCATCGCTCGCTCCATATTTTAGAGAAAAGAGTGGTCTGAATAGGCCGCTCTTTTTTTTCTTTTCAGGGCATCCCCGGTTCTTGTTCTGTTTAGGGGACTTTTTTGCAAGATATAAAGCCTTTAAATAGAACAACTTATACGCCCGTGTTAAAGATTAAAAACTTAGTTAAGTTTTTGTTGAACTAACGATAGTGCTATACTATAATATATAGACAATGTTAATTAACAAACAGCAAGAAAAGCAAATATGACTAATAATATATCTAAACGTAGAATAACAATTAAAATTATCTCCCTCATAGTGGTGGCGTGTTTTTACGCGAGCACTATAAGCTGGGCTATGCCGGATCTTTCCAGTCGCCTCAATGCGCAGAACATCCAGATACAGTCAATGTTCAGGCCTATAGTTGGTAATGCCAGTTGGGAGTATCTCACTACGCTTAATTCTGAAAAAGAATTTATACTTAGAATGGTCGCGCGTGACATGCCCTTTACGGATATAAATATTGCGCTTGATGAATGGGTCCTTAACGATAAAGATTCAAAAGATTCGAGGGTGCTTAATGTCCTTGCCAGCCAGAGAACCAAGGATGGGGAGCTGCTCATATTTCTCGAGATAATCAATGGCCGGGATAAAGGGATAAATTTTGTTCTTGCTGTGCCTCAAAAGGGTATCAATGCAATAAAGCAAGGGAAGACCTCTTATAAACACAGAGTGTTAGCGTGCAATGTTCCTGTTAGCGGGATGGTCGACGGATTTTCCATACAAGAAAAGTTGCCCCGGGAATACAAAGAATTCCCAAGAGAACCTGTTGCGACCATGTTTAGAGGGTATGAAGCGGTTGTTGAGTCAATCTCCCCAAAATTTGAAGACCTGAAAAAAATATTTAAAAGAATGGCAGAGATTAAGACTGAAGACAAGGGGGAGTATATGCCTCCAACCATGTATCTTCCAATGATAAGTTTTGATGCGGATGCCACGTCGAAACAAGGGCATGTAGTATTTACTTCGTTAGATAGCGGGATCCTCCCCGAGGAGATCTTTAATGCAGTAACTAGAGCTGAAGTTAATGGTCTGGTGCAAGTGGAACGTTTGGTCAATATCAGTCATTTCTATAAAGCTGCTGTAGATACAGGCATAGATCCAAAAGAATATATATTTAATGTGTTCATAGAAAATACGTTCCTGACCGTATTTGAGAAGAAAACTTATGACACTATACATAGCATAAGTGGAGACCAGGGGGAACCCGATATTCCCGCAGGAAGTTTAATGGGGAAATTCCTCGAGTCAAAATCGGATCCGATACGGGTTGAGGGGGAGGAACTTAAAGGTACTATAAAGGGCGTTAAAACCGGACAGATAATTGATCTGGGAGAGGATGGAGCGCGGAGGGCTAAACAGGCAGAGGTGGAAGCAGCCATAAAAAGAGTGGAAGAGAGCATTGACGCTATCCCCTACAATGATGGACGCAAAATCTTTTTAAAAGAGGTGCTCCAGTCATTTAAGGGCAATCCTCCAAAAGATATATTTTTAGCTAATCAGGGAAAGAATGGTTTCTTTGGTATTGCTATCCCGGGACTGATGGTTTTGGATGCAGATGACGGTATTATTAAAAATCCGGTAGCTTTTCTTCACGAGATATTCGAATATTCCAAATATTTTGATGATACATTAATGGCCAGGACACGTAATTTCCTTTTGGGAGGTCAGGTCGTTGATGGATGGCTCGAGGCCAAAAAGAACAAGTACATTGAAGAACTTGGTGGAGATATTTCTGTCGAAGCGTTAAAAGAGATCAGTTCACATTATGTGATAAGAGCTTTTGTTCGCCAGGTGTTTCCGGAAGGAGATATGGCGTTGGGGCATTCTATTTATGATTTGCAGAAACCTTCACGGGAAAAGTCTGTGCGAGAGATCAATGTTGATACTAATATAGCCGAATATGGTGCGAAGGCTTTTCTTGCGCTTCTTGATAAGCTAGAGGGAGAAGACAGGAGACATGCTGCCGAAACACTTATGGTTACTTACGCGGGGACCAGTCCTGAAAGCCATTCGTTCAAGGACCTTGAAGATAAGCAAGCATTTATACAAGCCGTGGAATCAGATCCAAACTTTATTTACGTCAAATTTAAGGGGAATGTTGGAAGCGTGGTAAATGTAACTGCTGCTAAACGTGTTATTGAAAACCATCCGGAATATTTTCCGAAAGAAGCAGCCATTGATACCGAGAGGTGGTTGAGAGAAAATTCCGCTGGCTGGACATCGTATTTGTGGGCAGCTGATTATCCTAGTGAATATGGGGAAATAAATCACATAAGACATGGCCTTTTAAGCGGGTTCCCGATCAATGCTGTTAAAAAATTCAAGTATCGTGTTGAAGGACTTATTGATAAGTTAGAGTCCCGTAACCAGGCTCTCAGAGATACCTCTCCGAGCCAGGCTATATCAGAGGAAGGTATGGTCATATTACGGCGCAATTACACTTTTTGCGGGGCCCATCCCGGAGTTCATGCCAAGGCGGCAGAAATCCTCAGAAAAAAGGGAAAGGGGCTTCTGTCTCCTGAAGAAGTGCAGGTGTTGATAGATGAGTATCCTATAGGGAGTGTTGCCGTCCCGGGGTTTTTCTCCTATGGAAAAAGTGACAGGAAAAGGGTGACGGAGCTTGAGCGTATATTTGCTCACTTCTCGTCTAAACTGGGAGATCTGGATGTGCTGGAGGGAGAAAGGGACTCTATACGCAGGTTTAAGTTGTCCGAAAAGATCGAGGAGGTCTATTTTAGAGAATTTACGGAACAAGATAAGTTGGTATATATCATTGCAAAAAGGGATTCGCTTATCGTAGATGAGGAAACCGGGGCAATAATGCCTGTAACGCCGCTTGAAGATATGATAGGGGATATTGATAAGCTTGATGTTACTGTTGTACGGAAAATAGCCGATAAATATGGCTTAAATCCCCTGAAGCTTATTAATTATATTACAAAAGATTCCGGTACCGGCCAGATCGGGAAAGACTATGATGTGCGTGAGGTAGTTCCTTTCGACGGCGGGCTTAAGGTTAGCGCGTATGACCGTGAAGAAGGTGAAGAAATAACACTGGAGATAGAAGCCGATAATCTGGGCCATCTTTCCATTGAGGTTCTTTCGGGGATACTTGGAGCGGCGGACCAGAAATATAATCTAGTTGTAGATAGAATCCTGAAAAAATTTCCCCGAAATGAAGTAGACATGTATGTTATGCAAGAGGATCCACATAAGGACCTGTTTGGTCTTGCCAACAGGGCCAACACGCTCATAGCTGTTCACCATTCCGTATTCAATGAAGCTGCCCAGTTCCACGAAATATGCGAATATGTAGGAGAAAAAGACAGGTCTATAATAAGTATGCTGGAAAAAGAATTGGACGCGGAAGCAAAGGGATGGTTCACAAACCACGAAGAGAAGTACAGGAAGATCGGTAAAACAGAGTTTTTTGAAAAGAACAGGAACCATTACGTTATCAGGGCTTTTACCAGAATGGTATTTGCTCCACACGATCGGTCCTTGACGAAAGAGATTAAGAAGTCGGCGCGTCCAGGTTTGCCGACAAGGCCAAAACTTAATACTCAGGTAAAAACTCCGGCTGTTTATGTAATGTTCGGTTCTTTGTATCTTGTGGCGCAGGGGGCCTTTTACTTACTTTTGTCGGAGCATGCGAGTATCCCGTTCTTTATATCGACCGGGTCGTTTTCACTTCTTTTTGCTTTTCTGGTTTCGCGAAAAGTCGTTAGCTATTTAGTGTCTCAGGAGGCTATGCGTATATCTGAAGGGAAAGAGGTGAGCCTTAATGACCTGAGGGAGTTTGTGAAAGACCGGCTTCCGGAGGTTAATATCAGAGAGAGAAGATATAATCCCGTAATATGGGCCAAGACGTTCTTTGGAGAGGCAAAAAGGAACTGGTACCATAAGAACTATTTATATTTGCTCGTAGACGTGTTTATAATTATTTGTTTTCAAAAAGTTCCCAGTGCTATGAGGCAGTATAATAATGATGGGAGTCTAAAAGAGGTGTTGATCACACACAAGGGGTGGACGCCGTTAGAGCCGATCGCCCTCTTCTGGATAGCAGGACTTGTAGCAGGTGTAGATTTTCCGGCCGGCCTGGACCTTATTGTGCCTGTATTTATGCTGACAGCTGTGATCTGCTCTGTGATCGTGAGATCAGGAATGTATCTGCCGCATGAATGGTTTCATGCGTATCAATTTGTGCTGGAAGAGTTTGCTAGAAGAGAAGGTAGAATAAATCAGCTTGAAGCTTTTCAGCATAGGGCTGACACAAAGCATGAGAGCATTGTGAAATTTGACCGGGTCCCAGTAACAGAAGAAGTTTTGCAGGAAGTTGAGGCGGATATTGAAAAGATAATAGCCGATGATTTTGACGCGGGGAAAATGGGAGATATTTTAGACGGCATGATCGCGTATGATAACGGTGAAGTTATTCTCACGGCGAAAGGAAAAGACTACGTGGGGAATTTTCCGCGGGAGCACAGAAGAAAGATAGAACGCAAGATGTTGAAACCTTGGAAAACACTGGTTGATGCGGCGAGGGAGATAGAGGAAAGGCAGGCTGTTAGCATAACAGTAAAGACAACAACGTATGAAGAGGACGAAAAGAACATTAAGAGTTTGTCTCGCGCGAGCCGGGGTTTGATAGCAGTTGTTAAAAAGAATAAAGCAATCGATTCTCCCGTAGACATTTCAATAGATGTGTCGCTCATTTCGGAAGATGAAAAGCTTTTTGATAAAAACATTGAAACACTAGCCGATCTGATCCTGCAATACAAAGACATGGAAAACATCAATTTTGTTTTTGAAAGTTTTCCGAAGCTAGGAGAATTTTCAAAGGCCGAAAAAAGAGTTGTTGATGTCAGGGCCGAGAGTGTGCTGCAAAAAGTGAAACAAGCTGTTCTTTCACGGGCGGTGTTTTTCTCCGGAGATATTGATGCCGAAAAGTTTGTGTCAGAAAGAATTGCAAATGTAACAAGAAGTGCGGAGGAATCCGAACAACCCGTTAATGTCACGCTCCTCCCAAAAGAATGGTTGGTGTGGGCACGGGACAACAAGGTGGAGCTTGATGAGAATATGTATCCTGTTGCGCTTGAAGACCATGCGGTGAACGACAAGGCAATGTTGATCAATTTTGAGGCAGCTTTTGTTGTCGGCGTTTCAAAAGCCGCATTGGCTCTTGCCAAAAGAAAAGTAGATAAAAAGGAAAAAGGTGCAGACTCAGAGTACTTACAGCTAAGAAAAGACCTAGTGGTCAAATTGAATGACCTTTACAAATTAATACGAGATGATGTGGTAATTAAAGAAGACACCCTAATATATATGGTTGATTCAT
>CAYWDJ010000083.1:0-7249 GCA_964457005.1 uncultured Planctomycetia bacterium | reverse complement strand
CAGCGTTATTTTCTATTCTCACCTCATATCAATAGTCACGATCCCCCTGTGGCTTGCTGCTTTCCTAAATATCTGATCTACAAATGCGGCTAGCAGGGACCACTGCGCAAAATAGAATATGTGATCCCCGCGAAGGCGGGGATCACGCAAAAATAATAATATTTTTATTGGATCCCCGCCTTCGCGGGGATGACATCTTTTCTGTCTACCAAATACTTTGATGCTCTCCGTCAGCTTGACTTGTGCCTATCCATAGGGTATCTTCGATATTATAATTATACGAGGGGGGAGTTGCATAGTATCGTGTATAATATTAATAATAAACGGAATATTGATTGCTCTTTATCCACCATTATTGTCGCTTATAGTGGCAACATAAAAAAAATCATGGGGGGAGTTTAAATTATGCGAGAACTTAAACCTAAAGACTTGAAAAAAGTATGTGATCCTTCGATATTTCCTTTTAAGACCACAGAGGACTATGAATTTGATTTTGAACCGGTGCATCAGGAGAGAGGTGTAAGTTCGATAGATTTCGGACTTAACGTGAAATCCGAAGGATACAATATCTTTGTTTGCGGTGCTGCCGGCACGGGTAGGAATACGCAGGTAACCAAGGCTGTTAACGAGATCGCGGCACAGGAAATGACCCCGGATGACTGGTTGTACGTTTATAACTTTCAGCATGAGGATGAGCCTATAGCTGTGAGCCTTCCGGCGGGAAGAGGTACTATATTTAAAAAGGATATGGAAGAGCTTGTTGAAGAGCTGAAGGTTGAAATCCCAAAAGCATTTGAAAGTGAAGACTATGAGACTAGAAAGCATGAATTGCTTAAAGAGTATAAAAAGAAGAGAGATGATACTTTTGAGGATATAGAGGATAAGGCCTATAAAGAAGGATTTGTTCTTAAACAGTCCGCGACCGGCGTTATCCTTGTCCCCAGGTCTGAGGACAAGGCGATGACTACCGAGGAATATGAGGAACTGTCGGATACAGACAAGGAAAAGATAGAGAAGAAAAAACATGAATTCCACATAAAGATTGAGCAGGTCCTTGCCGAAGTCCGAGCCATGGAAAAGACCGCCAAGATGAAGATAAAGGAGCTGGAAAAGGAAGTCGCACTTTTTTCTGTAAAACACATAATTGATGAGCTCAGGTATAAGTACAGGGAATTCGAGGATATTGTAGAATATCTTAACTATGTCCAGGAAGACATTGTTGATAATATTGAGGCATTTAAGGACGAGGAAGAAGATCCTCAGGGCGCACTTTTCGGAATGAAGGCCCAGCCCAAAAAGAATTCCTTTGTGAAATATATGGTCAATGTTCTGGTAGACCACAGGCAATCTAAAGGCGCTCCGGTCATAAAAGAGCCTAATCCTACATATTATAATCTGCTCGGAAGAATAGAGTATATGGCGCATTTTGGGTCCATGACGACAGATTTTACTCTGATAGCGCCCGGAGCCCTCCATAAGGCAAATGGGGGATATCTAATATTGCAGGCTATGGATATTCTGACGAGTTTTATGGCCTGGGATACCATTAAACGAGTGATTAAGAACCATGAGATAAAAGTAGAGGACATTAACGAACAGTTTAGGCTTATCTCGACGACGAGCCTGAAACCGCGCCCTATCCCGTCGAATATAAAGATCATAATAGTCGGATCTCCATGGCTGTTCCAGATGCTTCACAGGTTTGACGAAGATTTTAGAAAGATGTTTAAGGTTAAGGCTGATTTTGATGTTGAGATGGATAAGGACGAAGATAAGCTTAGGAAATACGCATCGTTTATTAAGGTGAGGTGTGAAGAGGAAGGCCTTAGGCATTTTGACAGAAAAGCGGTTTCTAAAATTGTGGAATATGGGTCCCGGCTTGTGCAGGATCAGGAAAAATTAAGTGCGCAGTTCATGTATGTGGCCGACATTCTAAGGGAGGCGGACTACTGGGCAAGGAAGGATAATAAGGCATATGTCGACGCTAAACATGTGGCGAAGGCGATACATGAAAAAATATACCGGTCCAACCTTATTGAGGATAAGATCGGCGAGCTCATAGAAAGAGGCGTTATACTTATAGATTCGGTCGGTAAGGTGGTAGGGCAGGTTAACGGCCTGGCTGTTTACGATATAGGTGAATACATGTTCGGGAAACCGTCCCGGATAACGGCAAGGACCTTTCTTGGTAAATCCGGGGTAGTCGATATAGAGCGCCAGGTAAAAATGGGAGGTAATACCCATTCTAAGGGTGTCATGATACTTTCGGGATATCTGGGAGAGAAGTTCGCGCAGGAGAATCCGCTAAGCCTCAATGCCAGTATATGCTTTGAGCAGTCCTATAACGGGGTAGACGGAGATTCGGCATCCAGTACAGAGGCATATTGCCTGTTATCATCCCTTTCCGGGGTTCCCATAAAACAGAGTATAGCCGTTACGGGGTCAATGAATCAGCATGGTGTTGTTCAGCCAATAGGCGGGGCAAATGAAAAGATCGAAGGGTTTTATCATGTCTGCAAGTCCCAGGGGCTTGACGGGAAACAGGGTGTTATCATTCCTGAATCTAATGTAAAACATCTCATGCTCAAAGATGAGGTAATAGACGCTGTTAAAAAGAAGAAATTTCACATCTGGGCGGTAGAGAATGTGGATGAAGGTATAGAGATCCTTACGGGTAAGAAGGCTGGAGAAAGGGACAAAAAAGGAAAATTCCCGAGAGGGTCTATAAATTATCTTGTCGATAAAAAACTTTGTGAATATGCCGAAAAATTTCATCCCAATAAGGACAAAAAGAAAAAAAAGATTCCGGCGAAGAAGAAGGGAAAATAATCTAAAATTTTGGATTTTTAATTTAAAATTTTTAATTTAACATATGAATATACTGCTGATAGTAGGTCTCATAATAATCCTCGGCTCTGCAGCCGGAAGGATATGCAATAAACTGAACATTCCCCAGGTTACGGGTTATATTGTCCTGGGGCTTTTTTTAGGGGAATCTTTCAAGGGGATATTAAGCGGTCCCGCTCTGGATTCCCTGGGCCCTCTAATCAGCCTTGCTTTGGGTATAATAGGGTTCATGATAGGAGCAGAGCTGCATCTGGACAGGTTTAAAAAATACAGCCGCTCCATATACACCATTTTATTTACAGAAGCTTTTTTGACATTCCTTCTTGTTGGAATTGCCACTTTTCTTGTAACCCGAAAAGCATACATGGCCCTTATCCTCGGGGCATTGGCTTCGGCTACCGCTCCGGCGGCGACATACAGCGTGATGGGTGAGTATAAGTCGCGTGGCCCGGTCACCATGACGGCGCTTTCTATCGTGGCCCTGGACGACGGGCTTGCTCTTATTATATACGGGTTTGCGAGTGCTTTTGCAAAGTCTATGCTAACTAGCGGGGAATTCTCACTTGTTGAGACAATAACAAGGCCCCTGTTAGACATACTCGTTTCCATCGCTATCGGGGCTATCGCGGGATATATTCTTCATAAGATGGCCGCCAAGACAAGGGACAGGGATAAGGTTTTGCCGTTTACTCTGGGGACGATAATACTTGTGGTAGGCCTCTCGAGTTTCTTTAAGGTTGAGCCCATATTAGCTTGTATGACCCTGGGTGCCGTAGCTTCTAACCTGCAGCAGAAGAATAACCAGGAAATGTTTGACCTTATAAAAAATTTCAGTTCCCCCATGTTCGTGCTTTTCTTTGTTCTGGTAGGCGCGCGCCTTGACGCGCATATCCTTACAAAGGGAGGGGTGTTTGTTCTAGCTGTTATATACATCGTTAGCAGGAGTGTAGGCAAGATAGCCGGGGCTTATATCGGAGGCAAGCTTTCAGGTGCTAAAGAAACCGTGACCAAATATCTTGGGTTCTGTCTTTTTGATCAGGCGGGCGTTGCGGTAGGTCTTGCCATAGCTACTTATCATAGTTTCTCAGGGGTAAGCGAGGAGGGACGTTTTATAGGCATCACAATTATCAGCCTTATAACGGCTACCACCTTTATCCTTCAGATAATCTCGCCTCCCATGATACGTTATGGTATTACTAAAGCGGATGAGGTGAACCGGGATATTACGGAAGAGGATATAATTGAAAACTATATTATTCGTGATGTTATGGAAGCCGACTTTTTTATCATAAGAGAGAATAACAACATACATCAGATAATAGACATTATGAAGAAAAGCGAGGCCTATAATTTTCCTGTCATCGGCATGAATGACGAATTTACAGGGATAATTACCTTGGGAGAAATGAGGGATACATTTTACGAAGAGCAGATGGATATGCTGATACTCGCGGGGGATATTGTAATGGAGACGAAGCATGTGGTATATGCCGATCAGGAACTCAGTATAGCTGTAGATATTTTTAATAGAAAGAACATAGATTATTTGCCGGTTTTGGAGAATGAGAAGAGCCGAAAACTGGTGGGGCAGCTGCGGTATAGAAAACTTATGGATTTTATTGAAAAAGAAGTTCTTATCCGTCAGCAAGAACTTGAGATGTAACTAAAGGGAGGAAGAATGGGTAAAAAAGTATTAATTGCGCTGTTGGTGTTTGCTATGTCATTCGGGGGGGTCTGTGTGACTTCCGATGCGCAGATACATCTGCTAAAGAAAGGCAGGGCAAACCAAAATTTGTATGAAATGCTTAGTGATGCGAAAGAGGTAAAAGTATACCTCGCCCCCGTAACGGATTCTTCCGGAGGGCAGGCAGGTGGTATGGGAGAAGCTCTCCATGAGGCTCTTAGACAGGAATCTGATATCAGGCTGTCTATAAACTTTGTAGAGGTGACAGATCCTAAGGATGCGGATCTCGTTGTAACATGTGACATACAGGAACGTATATGGATGGAAGTCGATCCTGTTGACCAGGTTCACGGCATTGGTGCGGCAGTTATGGATGCTGCTCTTAAAGAGAACTATGGAAGAATGGAGGCTTATTTTACTATAAGCAGGGGGCCGAACAAGCAGCTATTCAAAAGAGTAAAAGGGCTTAAGAAGTTCAGGAGGATGTGGAGTGACGAGGTCAAGTCTACAATAACACAGGGAGATATGCCGGAGGAAGCAAGTAAGCCATTGCTTGTAGGGGAGCTTGCCCACAACTTTATTATGAAGGCTTTTGGTAAAAGGTCTAAAATGGAGAGGAAGAAGCAGAATCGTAAATTTACGCAGTAAGCAGTGGGGTCATTAGGATTTGTTGAAGGGGCGCGGGACATCGTGCCCCTTTTTTTGTCTGTTAGAAATATAATAGATAGCTGAGAGGTATTGACTTCTCTCTTTTTTTAGTGTAACATATAGATAGATATAAATATGTCTATGTGATGTGGTTTTTGAAAATTAAGATGTGGAGGTTATATATGAGAAACGACAGATTAACAGTGAAAACGCAGGAAGCACTGAGGGGAGCCGTGAGTGAGGCAGTTGAGAGGGGGCAGCAGGAGGTTGACGCAGCTCATCTTTTGTACGTACTTCTTTCGGATGTATCGGGTGTTTGCTGTACCATAATAAAAAAGATCGGGACGGATCCGGAAGCAATAAAAAACAGGATAGTTGATGCGCTAAATAAGAAGCCAAAGGTTTCGGGCGCTGCGAGTCAACCGTATCTTTCTAACGTATTGAACAAGGTGCTTCAGATGGCCGAAAAAGAAGGAAAGAAGCTGAAGGATGAGTATGTAAGCGTAGAGCATATTCTCCTGGCTCTTACAGGTAAAGACATCTCGGATGTGGCCGGCCTGTTGGCGGAATTTCATGTTACCAGAGACAGTGTTCTTAAGGCTATGCAGGACGTGCGCGGGGGACACAGGGTGACGGATGAAAATCCTGAGGGCAAATACCAGGCGCTTGAAAAATACGGGCGGGATCTAGTTGAACTTGCGGATCAGGGAAAACTTGATCCGGTTATCGGCAGGGATGAAGAGATAAGAAGGCTTATACATGTTCTGTCCAGGAGGACAAAGAACAACCCTGTGTTGATCGGCGAGCCGGGAACGGGAAAGACGGCTGTTGTCGAAGGATTGGCAAGGAGAATCTCTTCCGGGGATGTTCCTTCAAGGCTGAAGAATAAGCGGATAATAGCATTGGACCTGGGATCTCTCATAGCCGGAACGAAATTCAGGGGGGAATTTGAGGATCGGCTTAAGGCAGTCCTTAAGGAGATAAAAGAAGAAGAGGGCGAAGTAATACTCTTTATTGATGAGCTGCATACTTTGGTTGGAGCAGGAGGGGCTGAAGGCGCGATGGACGCTTCTAATATGCTTAAGCCGTCTCTCGCAAGGGGTGAGCTCAGGTGTATTGGAGCTACAACACTCGATGAGTATAGGAAATATATAGAAAAGGACAAAGCTCTTGAGAGGCGCTTTCAGCAGATATTTGTGGGAGAGCCGTCGGTTGAGAATACTATTGCCATACTGAGGGGGCTTAAGGAAAGATATGAAGTCCATCACGGGGTAAGGATAGCCGATTCGGCTATATTGGCCGCAGCGATGCTTTCGGACAGATATATAACCGGAAGGTTTTTACCTGACAAGGCAATAGATCTTATCGACGAGTCCGCGAGCAAGCTCAGAATAGAGATAGACAGCGTTCCTACGGAGATCGACCAGGTACAGAGAAGGATCATGCAGCTTGAAATAGAAGCACAGGCACTTAAAAAGGAAAAATCCTCAGCCGGAGGTAAAAACAAGCTGGATCAGGTGGACTCGGAGTTAAAAGAGCTTCGGAAGAAGCTGGAGGGGATGAAGTCGCATTGGGAACAGGAGAAATCGGCTATACAGAAGATAAGCGAAATAAAAGAAAAAATCGACAATGCAAAGCTTGAAGAAAAAAACGCTGAGAAAGACGGCAATCTGGGGCGTGTTTCAGAAATAAGGTATGGAGTTCTGGATAAGCTTAAGAAGGAGCTTGAAGATGAAACCGGCAGGCTTGATAGGGTCCAGAAAGATAAGAAGATGCTTAAGGAAGAGGTGGATGACGAGGATATTGCAAAAGTAATATCCCAGTGGACGGGTATTCCTTTAAGTAGACTGCTGCAGTCGGAAGTTGAGAAGCTTGTGAGAATGGAAGATGTTCTCAAGGAGAGAATAGTCGGGCAAGACGAAGCGGTTGAAAAGATATCAAACGCTGTGAGAAGGTCCAGAAGCGGGCTTAGCGATCCGAATAAGCCCATAGGCTCCTTTATCTTTCTTGGTCCGACAGGTGTTGGTAAAACACATCTTGCTAAGACCCTTGCATGGTTCCTCTTTAATG
>CAYWDJ010000082.1:3080-7278 GCA_964457005.1 uncultured Planctomycetia bacterium | reverse complement strand
GCTATTTTTATTATCAGTTTTCTGCATGTACCACATCCGGCAAGCGGCGCATGTGCATCATGCGGGAAAAATATACCAAAAGTGTTATTCTGGACCTCGGTCCAACTCGCAGGCTTGTCAGAATAGAACTCGATATCTTTATCTTTGTCATACTCTTTAACGACGTTCAGACAGTCATCTACATGCGACCACCCAATAATTTCTTTACCCTCCAGACAAAAATGTATATCAATGTATTTCCTGTGGGCTTCAAGCCGGGCCTTCTCCCTTCCTATACCTTCACACGAAGAGACAATGGCATAAACATTTCTGCCGTCTATCTCATATCGCCCATCTTCAATATTACTCCTCACCGCATCCGACATGAACGCAAACCCCGATTCTATCCCGGCATGCAACTCAAAATAATATTCGGCCCCTCTTAGCGTGTCAATTATCATAACTATACAGACTTCCTTCTTTTAATGTTCTGGGCGTTAAAATCCTCCCTCAAAAGCTCCCACATTTCTTCGTCTCCTTCAGCAGAAAGAAGAGCCTGCCGCATTTTATCATTCATCATGGTTCCTGCAATGGAACTCATTATCTGAAGCTGGAACTCGCTGTCCTCCGGAGAAAGGATCATGAATATTAAACGGGATAATTTCCCATCCGGGGAGTCCCATTCTATGCCCACTTTGGATCTTGCCAAAACCACCACAGCACTCGTCAAGCTGTTAAGTGTTCCATGAGGAAAGGCTACCCCGAATTCAACAGCCGTACTTATTTCCTCTTCTCTCTCCGTTACAGATTCATAAACTGTTTCCTGGCTGGGCATATTCTCCTGTTCTGATATTATGCCGCTGAGCTCCTTTATTGCATCGTCTTTTGTGGTAGCTCTCAGCTCCGGAACAACAGCTCTCTTTACAAAGAATTCCATCATATTGATCTCTTTTCTTTTCTTAAGAGCATGAGCCATCCATGGACCAAGTATTATCGATGTAACGATAGCCCCAAAAACTATCGCAACAAAAACCGTTTGGGATATCAGGTTGTACTCCAGAGCAAGGAGGCCTACGACTATCTGCATCTCTCCGCCGGGTACATGGGCAAGTGAAATGAGATACCTGTTAGCCTTGTGTTTTCCAGTAAGGGTTACCCCAATCCAAGCGGCAGACAGCCGGGCGACTATCCCAATTACCAAAACAAATACAACAAGAAAAACATCAAAGTTTTTCAAAAAATCTATCTTAAGCCCGACACTCGCAAAGAAAAGCGGAATAAATATGGCGTGTACCATCTGGGATATAACCTGTCTCGTCTTCTGAGGAAGGACCTTTGATTCCCCGACTATTATCCCTGCTATAAAAAAACCAAAAAGAGCGTGTATCCCGATTTTAAGCGTTACCGCGCCGCACACCATACCCAGAAGGCAAATAAAAGTAATTGAACTGCCGGGTTCCGGTAGCTTCTTCTTCTGTATCCCCCGAATGATCTTGTCGGCTATCTTCCTGCCCCAGGCCAGACAAAAAACCGTAAACCCTATGGTAGAGCCAACAATGATCGCGACATCAAGTCCGGTAACACTGGTGTCAGTGAAAAAACCAAGAAGCACGGTAAAGACCATCCACCCCATAATGTCATTCACGGAAAGGGCTGACATTATGAGAAAACCAACATCTGTTTTGTATAGGTTCAGATCGTTAAGAATTCTGGCGGTAACCGGAAGTGCGCTCAGCGTCATCACCGTCGCCATAAACAATGCGAACACAAGCCGGTGCCCCTCCGCCCCCATATAATGCGCCGGCAAAAACATACACGGGATAAAAGTTATTATCATCGGTATGGTGAGATCCGCCAGAGATATTTTTAGAGCGTCTCCCCTCTGTCTCCAGGCAGCCGAAAAATCTATTTCAAGCCCGGTCTTAAGAAGAAAAAACAGTATGCCTATCCAGGCGACTGTCTCAAGCATATTCACCTGGATGATCTCCTGAGGGAACAGTCTGATCCATAACCCCGGGGCCAATCTCCCCAGGATCGTGGGCCCGAAAAATATTCCCACAAGTATTTCAGCCGTGATAGTAGGCTGCTTCCACCTTCTAAAAAGCTCGCCCAGCCCCCTGGCTGCGCCCAAAAGCAGAATTACCTGTACTAAGAATATATACAGATGTGTTTCATTCAGATAGTGCATAAATGGTCTTCTTGTTTAGTTTATGCTATTTCTTCCAGTGTTATATCGAACGTAAGGTCTTTACCTGCCATCGGATGGTTTCCATCAAGCTTCACCATGTCATCCGTTATCCCCACAACGGTAACCCTGAGTTCCTGTCCGGGAGCCTCTCCCGACATCCCCAGTTCCGTTCCCAGCTGAACGTCTATGTCCTGAGGGATCTGCTCTTTCTTTACCTCTATGACCATATCTTCCCGGTGAATACCATAGGCTTCATCGGCCGGAATATTAACGGTCTTTGATTCCTTTAGTTCCATGTCAACTACCCCGTTTTCAAACCCAGGAATGACCTGCCCGGACCCTAAGGTAAACTCAAGAGGATCTCTCCCCTCGGATGAGTCAAAAACCGTACCGTCGTCAAATTTACCTGTGTAATGAACCTTTACCTTGTCACCTTTTTTTGCGTTCCCCATCATTCCTCCATTTTTCTTATCATTAGAAGACAATCACCGGATCTACGTTCCCCAAATTTTTCGTCTTCTTTCTCCTTTTTCACTTCACTCTCTACTATTTTAAACCCGCTGTCCTCAAAGATCTTCACCGCCGTCTCCTCAAGCAAGCTGGGTCTGGCTATTACCTCTTTTATTTTATAATCTTCCTGTAGCATTTTGCAGAAAAGGTTAACAACTTTCACAGACCTGATCTCGTCAGTATCCCCGGTAGCGGGATTCTTCCACCCTCGTATTTCAGCAGCATTCTCCCTGTCCTTAGCCACGGCATAGGACATAATCCCGACCTTCTTGCCGTCCCGCATAATTATAAAACTTCGCCCCTCGAGCGGCTGAGCTCCGGTAAAATACCATTCCGGGTTATCGAGCAAGAAATCTCCCCACATGTAAAGCTGGTTCCCAGGCAACATTATGTACCACTGAAAAACCTTCTCCATGTCTTCTAACTCTGCCGGTCTTAATGTGACCACTGAACTACCTGTCATCTTTCCTCCTGCTTAAAGAGAACTCTATATTCACCATACCCCTCTTTTTCCAGGTCCTTCTTAGGAACAAACCGCAAAGCGGCTGAGTTAATGCAATATCTTTGTCCCGTCGGCTTCGGACCATCAGAAAAAATATGCCCGAGATGGGAATCAGCACCATTACTTCTCACTTCCGTCCTGGTCATAAAAAGATTTCTGTCTTCCTTTTCAACAATATTACTTTTTTCAATGGGTTTTGTAAAGCTTGGCCACCCCGTCCCGGACACAAATTTGTCAGTCGAACTAAAAAGAGGCTCTCCAGAAACAACATCGACATAGATACCCTCGACCTTATTGTCCCAATATTCATTATTAAAAGCTCTCTCTGTCCCGCATTCCTGCGTAACCTCATACTGCAAAGGTGTAAGAGACTTTTTACGTTCTTCCTTTGGATTAGTCCCATCTTTCTTCCCAGCCATGTTTCTTATGTATGCCGCCCTCCCGGACCCCTCTTTATAAAGGCCGTACTCGACCGGGTTCTTCCTGTAATAATCCTGGTGATGATCTGCAGCGGGATAAAATTCTTCTAAGGGCAGAACCTTTGTCGCTATCGGTTTATCATATCTTCCGGAAGACTCCAGCCCTTTTATGAATTCCTCCGCTTTCACCCTCTGGTCTTCATCGTGGCAAAAAACAGCCGTCTTATACTGGCTGCCTCTATCTGCGAATTGCCCTCCATCATCAGTTGGATCAATATTCTGCCAGAAAACCTCAAGAACATCCGCATATGAGGTTTTGGAAGGATCATATATAACCTGGACAGCTTCAAGGTGGCCGGTCACCCCACTGGAGACTTCTTCGTACGTTGTCTCCCCACGGCTCCCGCCCGTATACCCTGAGACAGTTTCCACAATGCCGTCAAGAGGCTCAAAAGCCGCTTCCATACACCAGAAACACCCTCCGGCTAACGTCGCCTTTTCATATCTATCTTCTGCTTGAGAATTGCTCATAATGACGTTCAATAATATTAAGAAAATTAGAGTCTTCATATTTACACCTATTACTTTATACTCAAAAGG
>CAYWDJ010000082.1:0-2980 GCA_964457005.1 uncultured Planctomycetia bacterium | reverse complement strand
TTTTCATGACACACCTCCTTTTGTTATCTTAGACAACAAAAGTTCTGAAAAAGTTTCACTATATAAGGTCTTCCTCCGTTATCTCAAAACCCCATTCTCCATTCAGATCATCTCCGTTCCCAAGATACAGCATAAAATTTACTTGTTCATCGATATAACCGGCAACCTCGGCATTCCTGTTATATACATACATTCTTCCGACAGAGAAAGAAACTAGAATTAATACTGCCGCTACAACTCCGGCTAAAGCCGGTTTTGGAACAGTAAAAAGTCTTTTCAAAAAATATGCGGCACGCGAAGAGAACCCGGCCTCTTTGTCTCTTCTTATCGTCTCTTCCACACCCATCCAGACGGCTTCAGACGGTTCTAATTGCTGACTGTTCTCCATAGGTTCAATAATGCGGCTGCGCAAAACACTCTCATAATCACGGCAATCTGAACATTCCGACAGATGCTCCCTTATCTGTACGTTCTGTTCTTCTTTAAGTTCGCCATCGCTATAATTGCTCAATATAAGGTCTTTTATTCTAGCGCACTTCATTTTCCATCTCCTTCCCGCGATAAAGGGATATAAGCTTTTCTCTAGCCCTTCTCAGTCTGGTCCTCACAGTATTAACATTTATTTTCAACACTTTTGCTATTTCATCGTACTTCAGGCCCTGCATATTCCTTAGAACAACACATGCCCTCTGCTCCACCGGCAAAACCCTCAGCATGGACTGAACTGCACCTTTCGCCTCCTCCAGGCCTTCGTCAACCTCAGGAGAACGGGCAATATTCTCAAGATCAGCAACATGATAGTTTATCTTTTTCTTTTTATTCTTCCGTTTTACAAAGTTTATTGCTTCATTGGCCGTTATCCGGTATATCCATGTCTTAAGAGCAGATCCAAACTTAAATTTCCTGAGGTTTTTATAGATCTTAACAAAAACATCCTGAGTAACTTCTTCCGCGTCTTCAGCGTTTCCAACAACACGATACGCAAGAGTATAAACATAGCTTGAATAATGCCTGTATATTTCTTCAAAGGCCCTAATATCTCCGCCCACGGCTTCTATTATAGTATTTTGCGTTATATCATTCATTTCTCTGCCTTCATCATCTTAGACAGTAAAAAACATAAAAAAGTTTCATAAAAAAAGGTAGGAGCTCATCATCGTGAACCCCTACCCCCTTTAAAATCATTTACATTATTTCCACCACTACAAAGATTACATCACTTTACCGTGCAAGGCAAATTTCAAGTGGTTTTTTATGACACCCCTCTATGACATATCCCAATATCTTTGCAATAAAAATGCTGACCTCGGCATATCTACATCCTTTTTTTTGCTTTGGTATTTCTTAGAGACTTTCCTATTTTCAGAAGATCATCTGAACAATCCCATTTATCCAGCATTATCTCTATGAATGCGGGCCCTTTCTTTTGCTTAGCCGCTTTTTCAAGAGCCGCCTCCAATTCATCCTCCGTTTTTACCCTCGCGCCCCACCCTCCATTGAACAGTTCAGGAAGTTTATAATAGTTCCACATATGAAGGTCATTATACGCGCCATCGGTTATGACCCTTTCAACCAGATAGCCGTCATTGTTGACAATAAAAATTATCGGATTCAGCTTATTGCGAACAATGGTGGAGACTTCCTGGGCCGTCATCTGGAACGCGCCATCTCCTACAAAAACTATGGTCCTCTTATCCGGAGCCGCGAGATTAACCCCGAGAGCCGCCGGAGTAGCATATCCTATAGAAAGATAAAATGCCTGGTCTATGAACTGAGTCCCCTTAGGAAGGAACATCTTTGATGCCGAAAAGATAGAATCCCCGGTATCGGCTACAATTATGTTTTTATCGTTTATATACCGGTTCATCCTCTGATAAAATCGCTTAAGAGTAATTTTCTTACCGCGAACCATCTTCATTGCTTTATTAAGATCCCCATATGGATACTTTATACTCACTTTTCTGGGTTTACGCTTGGGAAGCTCACACAACAGCCCGTGGATAAAATCCCTAAGACTCACATTCTCATAGATATGATGTTTAATCCTGACACTGTCGGAATTAGCTGAAATGATCTTATGGGGCTCAAGGAGAACACTTTCCCCCCCAAGCTGGATGTCTGTGACCAATGTCCCCAGACTGAGAACCGCATCCGCGCTATGCATCACTTTCATAGCACTCTCCCAGCTTGCCACACCTCCGTATACTCCCGTAAACTGCGCATGTTCTTCTGGAATAACTGACTTGGCTAGGAGTGATGATGCAAATGGATATCCCGAATGATCGACAAACTTCTGGAGGTCCTTACGCAGCCCCAGCCTGTGGATCTCCACGCCCGCAAGAATAGCCGGACGTTTTGCTTTCTTAAGCATTTCCGCAGCTTCTAAAACGGCTTCCTTAAGACTCTCAGGATCACTCTTAATAACAGTATCGATCTTGAATGTTCCCGGCCTGGAACATGGCGCATCAACCATATCCATGGGAATCTCAATATAAACCGGTCTCTTTGAGCGCATGCACGCGCTAATGGTCTCGTCTATCTGTGCCGGGGCCTGCTCCGAATTTGTAAGAACCGTTGATGCAGCTGTAACCTTCCTGTATATGCCCTCCTGCAGCTTCATATCCCCAATGGTATGGTGCAAAAGATGATGTGCTTCCCTTTCAGGAACCTTGGGGGCTCCGCTTATCACCACTAAAGGGATCCTCTCAGAATAAGCGCCTACAACGGCATTAAAAAGACTGAACCCTCCGACTCCATATGTAACACATACCGCTCCCAATCCCTTGATACGGGCGTAAGCATCCGCGGCATACCCGGCATTTAACTCATTACAATTCGTAATAACCTTTATTTTACTGTCTTCAAGCCTATCAAAAAATGTAAGGACATAATCTCCGGGTACCCCAAAAATATCCTTAAGCCCAGCCTGCTCTAAACGTTTTATGAGATACTTTCCCACAGTGGTCATTTTCTTTTCCAT
>CAYWDJ010000081.1:0-7310 GCA_964457005.1 uncultured Planctomycetia bacterium | reverse complement strand
CATTTTCTAGTTTTTTAATAGGTAAATAATTTGTAAAGGTTTCTTTCTGGATCATTTCTAGCTGCCTCCTAAAACTCATTTTAACTTAAAAAAACATATATGTGAATAAGTAATCGTATATTGGACTAAGGGGGAGGAAGAGGTGGAGATGAAACCCTAGAAATCAATTCTTAAATGTTTTATTACTTTCTTTACCGAAAAAGGTTAGAGTGAGCCCATTTCTACACCGAAAACGCCTATTTTTAGCACCGACAAGAGGGTAGTTTTTACCCTTATTTTGGCTCATTCACTATTGATTAGTACACATCAAGAGATAATCTGGAAAAAGTACATAGTAATAGATAGATATCAAGCGTATGAACCCCACATCAAACGCAGTTTGAAGCCCATTTTGACCGCATGGATGGGGTTGCACGTGCACTTGAGTATAGTCGGAGGGATAAATATAGAATAATTATTTTACTATTCCGAACCCCCCGTTCATCATACCAGTATCAGTACTTGAAATAGCAAGAACCCGAATCACTTGAGTGCAGCAACACTAAGAGTTACAATGTATTAAATTAAAACATGTAAGGATGGAACAATTTGTATTTATACAGAGCGTTAAGAAAAGAAGAAATAGAAGCGGGTAATGTTTTAATACCAAGAAATCAAGAAGCCTTTAAGGCACACCCGAGGCTTCCTTTTACATTGCCCGTGAAACTTGGGGAACAGGTTGAACATGCGATAAGAGACCATCAAGATGAAGTCTAAGGTCAGGTGTTTCAACAACACCTAATTTGAAAGTTGCGGAGAGCTACAATAGGAATGGAGCTATAGTCAAAATCAATAGAATTACTCTGAAGAAGTTTAACATTAAAGAGTATGTAGTTAATGCGGACGGGTATATGCCTCAGAAAGAGAATGAAGAGGAAGTGATTCTTGTGAATGAAAAATTTGATAGATTTCCTTCAGAAATCATTGTAGAGATAATCGCAACACACCCTAAATCCCCATAGGGTATACTTTAATTCTAAAGAAAATCATAATATTATTTAACAGAACAAGGCAAGTCCCCATTGCGTCCCTTGGAAGAATTTGGATTAATAGGTAAAATTAGGAATTAGCATAAATAGTTTATTTAAAAGGAATTGTAGATATTACTTGGAAGGGGAGATGAGGAAAGTAGAAGGACTGTCGATCCGAAGGTCGCGGGTTCGACCCCCGTCCGCCCCGCCATTAAAAAAGGTTCCTTTCGCTTTATGCGAAGGGAACCTTTTTTGCATTACGTTGCTGCTAAGGGGGCCGAAGGGAGCAGCTGAGCCTTTAATATAATGAAGTATCCGAGCCGGAGAGGATACGAACACAACCGAAGATGCGGGTGGCCGACCGGAGGGCGTAAATAGTTTCCGGCACGAGCGCTAGCGAGGGACGGTAATATGAAAGAAGCCCGTAGGCGCCGACCCCCGTCCGCCCCGCCATTTGAAACAACGGAAAGCCCTGCAACTACAAAGTTGTGGGGGTTTTTGCTTATAGCCCTAGTTGTACCAATCTTGTCCGGGTGTACCAATTTGGCAAATAAAGAATCCTTTTTGCCGCCGTTGGGCCTCCAAAAACCTTGATAGTACATTCATGGAGAGTGTCTTAAAAATTTAAAAAAACTAAAAAAACTAAAAATTCTGCTCCGCAAGCCGTTCTCGTAGTACTTGCTCTGCCCGGAGACCCTGGGTCGGAGGGCTATGTCTTGAGGGCTATGTTCTTGTAAATTAAGCTGGTTGGAGGTAGAATGGTAACATGCTACAAAGAAGTGGTGAATGTTAATGATAATCAATATGAAGCTTATATAGGGCACTCTTTTCATTAGGAGGAGGGTTGCTTTTTTTTGTTAAAGGGAGCCAAATAAATGAAAAGAACAATAATCTGTTCATACATAATAGTTATATTTGGGTTTCGTAGAGGAGATGTACAATGAGGACAGCTTTACGTGTACTGATCGTGGAAGATTCAGAGGACGATGCCATGTTGATCGTAGCGGAACTCAGTAAGGGTGGATATGAAGTGACGTTTGAGCAGGTAGAGACAGGTGAAGCTATGAAGAACGCGCTTGATAAAAAAACATGGGATATAATTATTTCCGACCATAACTTACCGTGTTTTAATGCTTTCAGAGCTTTAGAAGTGTTTCAGGAGAGCCATTTCGATCTGCCATTCATTATTATATCCGGCTGCATAGAGGAGGATGTCGCGGTCAATCTGATGAAAAAGGGTGCGCATGATTATCTCTTAAAAAACGCTCTTACAAGACTGTCTGTTGCTGTAGCGAGAGAGCTGCGGGAGGCAACAATACGTCATGAACGCAGGATAGCGAAGGAAGAGCTGCTTGCCAGCTATGAGAAGGTCAAAACAATCTTCCGCGAAACTATAAATGCTATGGGAATTGCTGTTGAAAAAAGAGATAAGTATACCGATGGGCACCAAAAAAGAGTGGCAAAATTTGCGACAGATATCGGGAGAGAACTTGGATATACAGAAAGGGAAGTAGAAGGCCTTTTCATTGCTGCTTCTCTGCACGATTTAGGCAAAATTATTGTTCCCAGGGGGATTCTTAACAAGAAGGGGGTGCTCAGTGCCGAGGAGTTTGACTTGATCAAGGAGCATCCCGGCACCGGATATGATATATTGAAGCCCATTGAATTTGATTATCCTGTAGCTTTGAGCGTGTTGCATCATCATGAACGTATGGATGGCTCTGGCTATCCGTCAGGGCTCACTGGGGAGAACATTATACCTGGCGGACGTATCTTAGCAATCGCAGACGTTGTGGAGGCTATTTCAAATGAAAGGCCGTACAGGTTGGCTTTGGGCACGGATGTAGCGATAAAAGAGATAAGGGAGAATAAGGGCAGACTTTATGATCCCGATATGGTGGATATTTCTATAAGGCTTATTAAAAAGAATCCCACTGGTTTATTTGAGAGAGATCATAACTAGGAAGGGGTACACTAACTCAATAATTTGATAACACTATTAAGCTTATCAAAAAGGCTGACCCCCCCAAGACCCTCAAAAAACAAAAGAATTAGAACATTATCTTGATCTGTTTGAGCGCAGAGAGAATGATATGATAAGCCTTAAAGAAGAACTCAAGAAAATAAAAAAACAGATTGATAAAGAACCTAAATAAACACTTTTAAACTTTACATATCAAGGTTTGTTCACAAACAACTCATACACAATAAGAAACCCCGGATAAGAACAGCCGGGTTTTTTGTTTTTCCGGTCACAATTGACTTTTCAACAAAAGAAAGGTACATTCGAATATATAGGTAAAGACAATATATGTATATATATGGAGGATAAATGAGAAAACGAACATTTATTTTTACGGTGGTTTGTCTCTTCATGGCAGTGCTCTTGGCGCAGTCTGGGGCTATGGCGCAGGACAATGAGCAGGCAATAGAAGAAAAAAGCGAGCTAGACAGAGCCAAACTCGAAGCGGAAAAGGCCAAGCAGGCACAGATGACGATGGCCATCGAGAGGGCGGAGGATGCTCAGGATCAGGCTGAGGCTGCCACAAAAGAAGCCGAGCTCATTAAGCAGCAGGTCGAGATAGAAAAGCAGAGCGTGGAGTCTGAAATACAGGAAGCCGCAGCTGCGAAGAAGATGGTCTCTGAGTTGAAAAAGGAAAAGGTCGCAAGGGGAGTTCTCAGGGAGTTTGACACAAAAGCTAAGCAGGAAGAGAAAGATGTTAGTCTGGCGTTAAGCAAACTCGAATTGATGCAGGCCAGGCTGAAAGAGGCGGAGAGGCTTGCATCGGAAGCTAAAAAAAGAGCTGCGATAGCCGGGGAAAGGGCGGATTTGGCAGAGGGGATCCTTAGCAAGGAGAGGAGAGAGAGAAATAAAAACATAATACACACGGCAGCAGCGATAGCCATTGCATATTTTATTATGTTTCTTTTGGTGGCCGGGATCAATCGTAACATAAAAAACCTTGCGACAAAACACGCCCTCAGAAAGGGAGTAGTGTATGTAACAAATTTTGTAGTCCTCATATCGGTCTTCCTGATCTGGGAGTATGATATAAGAACCGTAACCATCCTGGTTGGTGCCATAGGTGCTGGTGCTACTATCGCTTTACAAGAGCCCATCCTTTCGGTCGCGGGGTGGATCTTGTTGATGACGAAAAGGTCTTTTGAAATAGGGGACAGAATAGAATTGGGAGGGATAAAAGGAGACGTTATAGATATAGAGGTTTTTAATACTACAGTTCTTGAAATAGGGAACTGGGTCGAGGCAGATCAGAGTACGGGTAGGCTTGTAACAGTGCCTAATAGCAGTGTTTTTAAGCAGCCGTATTTTAATTACAGTCGGGGATTTGAGTTTATATGGAATGAAATAAAAGTTACGATAACCTTCGAAAGTAACTGCGGGAAGGCCGAGTCCATAATGTTAAAGCATGCGGAGAAAAATGCTAAAGAAATGGAAGAGCTGGTAAAGAAAAAGATAAACAAAATGACGTTAAGGTATATGATACACTTTGATAAGCTGACCCCGAGCGTGTATACAGACATAAAAGACAGCGGGGTAGAACTATCTCTCCGGTATTTGACGCACGCGGAGAAAAGAAGAACGTCGCATGATGAAATAAGCAGGCTTATTCTCGGCGATTTTGAAAAAACGCCCGATGTGAATTTTGCTTATACAACTTACAGGATCGTGAAATAATAAGAGGGAGGAACAATGGGACTTAAAGATCAGAACCAGTTAAAGACAAAGCAAAAGAACAAAAGAAGAAAGAAAGTGCAGCAGCTCGTCGCAAAAGGTGAAGATCCCTCGAAGCATTATTACGGGGGCGTTTATGTCGGAACGCGAAAAGACTAGAAGAGAGACCACTGGCACACAGTTTTCTTGATAGGGGCAACTCTTGCAAGGGGGTTGCCTTTTTATAGGCAGATACTATGACAAAGAAAAGAGAAGCGGTTTTTATAAAGGGGCCAATAGCCCAAACACTTTTGAAAGCGACATTCCCAATGATGTTGGGGCTGTTCGGCATGTTCGCGTTCAACCTTGTTGACACATTTTTTGTCAGCAAGCTAGGGGTAAAAGAACTTGCCGCTCTTACTTTTACGTTTCCGGTGATAATGGTCATTGCCAGCTTAGCTCTTGGGATGGGGGTGGGGGCCTCGGCGCTTATTTCCAAGGCTCTGGGAGAAGGAGACCATTATAAAGTGGAAAGGGTCGCGACAGACGGGCTTCTCCTGGCCGTTGTGATGGTTGCGGTTTTAGCCGGGGTCGGGCTTGCGACAATTAAACCGGTATTTTCCGCTTTGGGCGCTACTCCTGAAATAATTGTCCTAATAGAGCAATACATGAAAATATGGTATATGGGGGTTGTGTTTGTTGTTGTTCCAATGTTCGGGAACAATGCCATAAGGGCGCTGGGAGACATAGTTACTCCAAGCGTGATAATGCTTATAGCTGTATTTGTAAATGTCATTATCGATCCTCTTCTTATTTTTGGCATAGGCCCGTTCCCAAAAATGGGCCTGGCCGGTGCGGCGATCGCAACTATTTTGGCCAGGGCGGTAACCTTTGTAGTCTCTTTCTACATACTTTATAAGAGAGAAAAGATAATAACGTTTAAGCTGCCGAGGGCAGAAGAGCTCATAAGGTCTTGGAAGCAGGTCATATATCTTGGACTTCCAACGGCAGGAACGCGGATGATAATGCCGCTGGCCCTGGCAGTAGTAACCAGGATGATAGCGTCTTTCGGTGCGGCATCTGTCGCGGCCTTTGGAGTTGCAACAAGGATAGAAATGTTCGCGATGACGTTGATATTTTCGCTTGCGGTCGTTCTTGGCCCGTTTATCGGACAGAACTGGGGCGCGGGGCTTATTGACAGGGTACGAGGCGGGATAAAATTCAGTAAACGGGTCTGTCTTATCTGGGGAGCTATTGTGTTTGTTTTCTTTGCTGTTTTCGCCAGGCCCATTGCAAGTGTTTTTAACGGTGATCCTGAAGTTGTAGATAAAGTGGTATTTTTTCTAAGGACAGTTCCTCTCGGGTATGGAGCCTTGGGAGTTCTTATAATCAGCGCTTCATCGCTCATTGTTCTCCACAAGCCATTTCATTCAGCGGCATTGATGCTTATCCAGATGTTTGTGTTTTACGTTCCACTTGCGTTTCTTGGAGGGCGTTTTTGGGGGGTACCGGGAATTTTTGCTTCATTCGCCGTTTCATACCTTGCCTCTGGAGTAATTGCCAACTATGTTCTAAACAAAGATGAAAGAGCAGCAGAAATAAGATATAATTAGATATGACTATTATAGAACCTGTAATAAGGCCTCCTTCCGAGGCCGGGAGTTTCCTTCTTCAGATAACTACGGGGTGTTCTTCTAACCACTGCACTTTCTGCGGTGCGTATGCGGGAAAACCGTTTGTTGTCAAAGATGCTGCCGAGATAAAAGAAGATATTGCTGTTTGGGCCTCAAGGTTCCCCGGGACCCGAAGGGTTTTCTTGATGGACGGCGATGCCCTTGTTGTAAAAAACGACAGGCTCCTTCCTATCCTGAAGGAACTCAGGACCGCATTCCCGAAGCTCACAAGGATATCAAGCTACGCAAATGGGTATAATATAACCACAAGAAGCACGGAAGAGCTTAAAGAACTTTTTGAGCATAAAATAAAAGTGATATATATCGGTCTTGAGAGCGGGAGCCAGCAAGTGCTTGATTTGTGCAAGAAAAGATCTACCGCGGTAGAAATGGTCGAAGCTGTTAAGAGGGCGCAAGACGCGGGGATAAAAGCCTCGGTTATTGTTCTCTTGGGCCTTGGAGGCAAGGTTCTTTCAAAAGAGCATGTGCAGAACACCATAAAAGCACTTAACAGAATGCAGCCCAGATATTTATCGTTCCTTTCGCTCATGCTCATCCCGGGAACACCAGCCTATACAGAAGCCCAAGAGGGAAGGTTTGAAGAACTCAATTCAAAAGAGCTTTTGCGGGAAATGTATGATATTATAAAGGAGTTAGATCTGGAAAAGACTATTTTCAGGTCCAACCATGCGTCAAATTTTCTGGCATTGGAAGGAGTGTTTCCGAAAGACAAGGAAACGATATTGAACGCTCTTGACCATGCGCTGGAGGGAGAGATAGGGCTAAAACCGGATTTCTTAAGAGGGTTATAAATGAAAAAAGAAAAAGCACAGAAGCTAAGTGTTGTCTTGATAGGCCTAGGGGTCATTTTATTTATTCTTCCCGCGTTTGATCTTTTTCCGGGAAGCGACGGCCTCCTTTTAGCGGGACTAGCCTGCTTTATTTCTGCCTTTG
>CAYWDJ010000080.1:0-7317 GCA_964457005.1 uncultured Planctomycetia bacterium | reverse complement strand
GAGGTCATGAAGGGTGAGCAGGGGTGGACTGATTATAAGGCTCTTAAGCCTATAATAGTCGGCGTTTGCTGGGGAGACGGCATAGGAAAGATCATTAGTAAACACGCACAACATGTTCTCGAATATATGCTAAGAGAAGAGGTCGCGTCCGGTCATGTCGAATTCAAGGACATCGCGGGACTTACCATAGAGAACAGAGTGGAGCATGGGAAGGCTATCCCCGATGATGTTCTTGAGGAACTGAAGGCATGTCATGTTATACTTAAAGGACCAACAACAACACCTCAGGCAGGGGATGAATGGCCCAATATAGAAAGCGCTAATGTCGCAATGAGGAGAGAGTTGGATCTTTTTGCTAATGTCCGGCCTGTTAAGATCCCGTCTGATGACATAGACTGGATCTTTTTCAGAGAGAATACTGAAGGAGCTTATGTTCTGGGGTCACGCGGTATAGATGTGACCGATGACTTGAGCATAGATTTTAAAGTAACAACCCAGCAGGGATCAGAGCGTATCATAAGGATGGCCTTTGAGTATGCAAAGCAGAACGGGATAAAGAAGGTAACAGCTGTAACCAAAGCCAATGTCGTAAAGACTACAGACGGCAGATTCTCCCGCGTAGCGAAAGATATCGCTGAAGAATACAAGCAATATGGGATAGAACAGGATGAATGGTATATAGATATCATGACCGCTAAACTGTTAGATCCTGCCAGAGCCAAGGATTTCAGGGTAATGGTCCTGCCTAACCTTTATGGAGATATCCTTACGGATGAAGCCGCACAGCTCCAGGGTGGCGTCGGCACAGCCGGAAGCGCGAATGTCGGTAAGAAATGGGCCATGTTTGAGGCAATTCACGGCAGCGCTCCGAGGATGGTTAAAGAAGGAAGGGACATATATGCCGATCCATCTTCAATGATAAGAGCTAGCGCTATGTTGATTAGGCATATTGGGTATCCGGAAAGAGCTGCAAAACTCGATATGGCGCTTGAGATCTGCGGTCAGTTCGAGAAAAAGATCGCAATAACCGGCAGGGATACGGGCGCGACAGGTGAAGAGCTTACCAAATATTTGTTGGACTGGGTAGACAATCCAGGGTTAGAAGCTAAATGGAATGAATACGCAAATGAAAGTGAGACGAGCTAAATGGCACAGAGTATTGATCAAGAAGGCATCCTTATAATAGATTTTGGGTCGCAGTATGTTCAGCTTATTGCACGGCGTATAAGGGAAAACCACGTTCATTCAATTGTAGTTCCTCCAAGTATTTCCGTAAAAAAGATCAAAGAGATGAATCCATACGGCATTATTTTGTCAGGAGGCCCTTCAAGCGTGTATGACAAAGGAGCTCCGAAGTTTGACCCAAAGATATTTGACCTTGGGATACCGATTTTGGGAATATGTTACGGTATGCAGATACTCGGTAAAGTTCTTAAGGGGCGCATCCGTAAGAGCGGTAAGAGAGAATATGGAAGCACCTCAGTAAAATTTTGCAGGAGGAACAATTTATTCAAAGGTATGCCGTCCAAGGGCATTACCTGGATGAGTCATCGCGATAAGGTTGAAAGACTTCCGGAAGGGTTTCGTATTATAGCACATAGCGATAATACTGCCTGTGCAGCATTTGCTAATGCCAAAAAAGCCATATACGGAGTCCAGTTCCATCCTGAAGTTGTCCATACGGTCAATGGCAGTAAGATCCTTAAGAATTTTCTTTTCAACGTATGTGATTGTAAACGCACGTGGACCATGAAGTCCTTTATTAACAAAAAGATAGAAGCTATAAAAGAACAGGTCGGGGATAAGGATGTTATTTTAGGTCTTTCCGGTGGGGTTGATTCTACCGTGTGTGCCGTTCTGCTTCACAAAGCTCTGGGCAAGAAACTGCATTGTATCTTTGTTGATAATGGCCTTCTTCGAAAAGATGAGGTGAAAAGGGTAGAACGACTTTTCACCAAGAATATCAAGCTTGATCTGCACGTGGTGGACGCCAGGGACATGTTCCTTAAAAAACTAAAAGGCGTGACCGATCCTGAGAAGAAGAGAAAGATTATTGGCGGGATCTTTATAAAAGTTTTTGAGGACAAAGCCAAGAAAATTAAGAACGTGACTTTTCTTTCTCAAGGTACGCTTTATCCCGATGTGATCGAGTCACAAACATTTTTTGGGGGGCCAAGTAAGACCATAAAATCGCATCATAATGTTGGCGGCCTTCCCGCAAAGATGGGCCTTAAGCTTGTTGAACCGTTGAGAGACCTTTTTAAGGATGAGGTCAGGGAAGTAGGTAAAGAGCTTGGCTTAGCGGACGAACTAACGAATCGCCAGCCTTTCCCGGGTCCCGGGCTTGCCGTAAGGATAGTAGGAGCCATAACAGACGAGAGGCTCGACACTTTACAGGAAGCTGATTGGATAATAATGGATGTTGCAAAGAATAGAGGTATTTATAAAAAGACATGGCAGATTTTCGGAGTTCTCTTGCCGGTTAAAAGTGTTGGAGTTATGGGGGATGACCGTACATATGAGAACACTATCGCTATCCGCGCGGTAACCAGTGTTGATGGGATGACGGCGGATTGGGCAAAGATACCGTACGAAGTCCTGGGTGAGATGTCAAACAGGATAATTAACCAGGTTGAGCGCGTTAATAGAGTTGTTTATGATATAAGCTCTAAACCGCCTAGCACTATAGAGTGGGAGTAAAATGAAATACGCTAGAATTGAAGTAAGAGATAAAGAGCACATTTATGATGCGGTTGCAGAAGGCCTGAAAAAAGATATCCAGGATCTTGGTATCAAGGGGGTCACTGCAACGGAATATATTCAGGTTTATACTCTGGAAGGTAATTTTACAAAAAACGACCTTAAGACTATAGCGATCGACATTCTCACCGATAGTGTGTCCCAGGAATGTAAGCATGATTCGAGTTTTGTAAGTAAGAGCTCCAGGAACGTTCATGTTATCGAGATCGCCTATAACCCCGGGGTTATGGATCCTGTCCAGGAAAGTGTGGAAAAGGCTATAAAGGACGTCGGTATAAATGGAGTTGAGTCTTTAAGCACTTCTAAAAAATATATTATAAAGGGTGGTGTTTCAAAAAAACAGGTCGAGCACATCGCTGATAAGCTTCTCTATAACAAGGTTATACAGCATTCCGTTACAGAAAAGGAAGAGAAAAAGGACTTGAAGTCGTACAAATATAAATATGTAGAAGTGGACCTTGTTGCGGCCAGTGACAAAGAATTGATGCGTATAAGCAAAGAGGACCAGTTGTATCTTAATCTGGCGGAAATGAAATATATCAAATCGTATTATAAGAAGATAGGCAGGAATCCCTCAGATTGTGAGCTTGAAACTATCGCCCAGACATGGAGTGAGCATTGTAAACATAAGACCATGATGGGTGCTATGCGGTATAACGGAAAGTACATAAAGAATCTTCTCAAGCAAACTGTTATGAAGGTAACGAAGGATCTCAATAAGCCATGGTGTATATCGGTTTTTAAGGATAATGCCGGTATTATTGAGTTTGACTCCAAGAACCACATCTGTTTCAAGGTCGAGACCCATAACCATCCATCAGCGTTGGAACCATATGGTGGGGCTGAAACCGGTATAGGCGGAGTTATCCGAGACCCCATGGGAACCGGAAGGGGTTCTAAACCTATAATTAATACAGACGTTTTTTGTTTCGGCATTCCGGATACTCCTGCATCAAAAGTGCCTAAGGGCGCGCTTCATCCTAAGAGAGTGGTGAAGGGGGTCGTAAGCGGAGTAAGGGATTACGGTAACAAGATGGGAATACCTACGGTCAACGGATCGGTCTGTTTTGACGAGAGATATACGGGCAATCCGCTTGTTTTCTGTGGCAATGTTGGAATAATGCCTAAAAAATTCGCGACCAAAAAAGTTTCACCCGGCGAGCTTGTTCTGGCCGTCGGCGGTAAAACCGGAAGAGACGGCATACATGGCGCCACATTTTCATCTGCCGAACTTACTTCCGAATCTGAAACGATCTCATCGACAGCAGTGCAAATAGGAAATCCTATAACTGAAAAGAAGGTAGTTGATACCTTGATGAAGGCAAGGGACCTGGGGCTGTATACGTCTATTACCGATTGTGGTGCCGGAGGGTTCTCCAGTGCTGTGGGGGAAATGGGTGAAGATACCGGAGCTGAGGTGCATCTTGATAAGATCCCACTGAAATACGAGGGGCTTGAACCCTGGGAGATCTGGGTTTCCGAGGCGCAGGAAAGAATGGTGCTTTCAGTAAAACCTCGCCATATAGCACGTATCCTGAAAATATTTAAGAGTGAAAATGTTGAAGCGGTAGTGATCGGACAATTTACAAATACCAAAAAACTGCAGCTTTTCTATAAGAAAAACAAGGTAGCTGACCTCGACATGTCATTTTTGCATGGAGGGCTGCCTGGTGTTGTTCGCGAAGCTACGTGGACAAAGAAAAAAGAAGATAAGAATGCTCTTCCTAAAAAGGCAAAAGACTACACCAAGGATCTTCTGAGTGTGCTTTCGACATGGAACGTATGCAGCAAAGAATGGATAATACGTCAATATGACCATGAAGTACAAGGCGGCAGCGTACTTAAGCCATTGGTTGGGGTGGACAATGACGGTCCGGCAGATGCTTCCATTACAAGACCGCTTCTTAACAGCCTCAAGGGCATCGTACTGTCAAATGGTATAAATCCTAATTATGGCGACATAGATCCGTATTGGATGGCGGCTAGCGCCATTGACGAGGCTATGAGGCAGATCGCGGCAGTCGGCGGAGATCTTGAAAAGACCGCTATATTGGACAACTTTTGCTGGGGAAACACCGAAAAACCGGCCCAGCTTGGCGGTTTGGTCCGTGCGTCGCAGGCCTGTTATGACATAGCGAAAGTTTATGGTACGCCGTTCATATCGGGCAAGGATAGTCTGAACAATGAATTCAATACCGGCAAGAAGACAGTTTCTATACCGCCAACGCTTCTGATCTCCGCTATAAGTGTTTGTGACGATGTAACTAAGACGGCATCCTCAGATATTAAGGAACCGGGCAACCTGATATACGTTATTGGTAAGACCCTCCAGGAATTGGGAGGATCACAATTCCTTCTGACAAAAGGCAAGAAGGGCGGGGTTGTTCCAAAAGTTGATCCCGTTAAGTCTTTGAAGGCGATGAAAAAGGTGTCAAAGGCCGTCAGGGACGGACTTATACGGTCGGCACATGACTGTTCAGAGGGGGGTATAGGTGTAGCTCTTGCAGAAATGCTTTTTGCCGGAGGATATGGAGCTGAAGTTGACATTGCCAAAGCTCCAAGAGTGAAAAGTATAGACCGGGATGATGTCGTGCTTTTCTCAGAGTCAAATTCGAGATTTATCGTAGAGGTACCGGAGTGCTGTAAGGCTCAGTTTGAGAAGGCAATGAAAGGCGTATCTTTAGGAATGATCGGTAAAGTTGTTAAAGCTAAAACCCTTATAGTCAAAGGCTTAAAGGGCGAGACAGTTATAAGAACCAACCTTGGCGCTTTGAAAAAAGCATGGCAGAAACCTTTTAACAAATTAATGGATTAATGGTAACTATGAAAAAGAAAATTAAAACTATAATACTAAGAACCGCGGGTACTAATTGTGACAAAGAGACAGCTTTTGCTTTTGAAAAGGCCGGATCCAGTGTGGAATCCATCCACATCAATGAGCTTATAAAGAATAAGGATCTTCTTGGAAAATTCCACATTCTCGCCATACCCGGCGGGTTTACTTATGGGGATGATGTAGCCAGCGGTAAAATTCTGGCAAACGAATTAAAATCCGGACTTAAAAAGCAAATACTTGACTTTGTGGCGGCAGGAAAACTTATCATAGGTATCTGTAATGGGTTTCAGGTGCTTGTAAAAATGGGATTATTACCTAATATTAAGAAGGGTAAAGATCTCAGCATGGAGGCAACACTTAGCCTTAATGATAATGGAAAGTTTACGGACCGATGGGTGCATCTAAAGAAGGCAGAGGTAAAGGGTAAAGAAGATCTATGTGTCTGGACCAGAGGCCTCCCGGAGGTTATTTATATTCCTATCGCGCATGCGGAAGGAAAATTCATACCTAAAAATGATAAAATTCTCAAATCGCTTCAAAAAAATGGCCAAATAGTGTTCCGCTATGTGAACAAAAATGGAGATTCTCCGGTATACCCTGAGAACCCCAACGGTTCAATTGATGATATTGCCGGTATTTGTGACCCTACCGGACGTGTTCTTGGCCTGATGCCTCACCCTGAGAGACATATTTCGTATCTCCAGCACCCGAATTGGCGTAGATACCCAAATAACCTGAAAAAAATGGGGATTGGACTTGCCATATTCGAAAATGGTGTAAAATTTGCGAGAAATGGTATATAATAGAGGGGATGGAAAGGAGACATTATGAATGTTGAAGTCGAAAACAAGCGAGAATTTCTACGTGTTGGTTACGAAACCCCGTTAAATTTCAAAACTCTTAACACCGATAAACTAATCACAAAATCGGATATCTCATCTAGAAATGTGTCCGCCAGCGGATTGCTTTTTAGAACTCCCAGTGAATCATCAATTCCGGCGCTTTCACAGATCGTATGGATCGAGCTTGACGAAAAAATGGTGAACATATGTTCAGAGATCGAATCTGACCTTGTCCTGCGCAATAATGGCGTTTTTGGACGAGTTGTCAGAATATCCGAGGGAGAACCCGGGATCTCCTACGATATTGGAATTTGCTTTCTCAGAAAAGCTACCATGACTGAAGAAGAGTTAGATACTTTAATACCTGCTTAACAAATAAATTAACCGTTTTGGAGCTCTATGGATACTTTTAAGAACTTTATAGTGGGACTGTTTGTCGTGATATTATCACTGATAATTTTTGCCTTGATAGTTTTTACCTGGCCGGTACTGCTTGGGTTGGGGTCGTTGATCCTTTCGATCGCGGCAGCGGTTCTCTTTATAGTACTTATTTTTTATGTTGTTGTTCTTCTGGGATATTTAACCAGGCAACTGATAAAGCGACAGTAAAATGGAAAACACAGTATACAAACAATTTCTTCAAGAAAAAGACCAAAAATTTGAGTCTATCTGCAAAAGATGTGGAGAGTGCTGCGGGTCTCTTGATGATCCTTGCACTAACCTTCAAGAAAATGGGGACGGAACATACTTATGCAATGGCTATGATGACCGCCTTGGCCCCCAAAAGACTGTTTCTGGAAATGAGTTCACTTGTGTCTCGATAAGAGAGCATATCGCACACAAATCACTCAGACAGAATTGTTCCTATAGATAATTTTA
>CAYWDJ010000079.1:2000-7349 GCA_964457005.1 uncultured Planctomycetia bacterium | reverse complement strand
CCAAGTCTAATCAAACCTTCGTCTATAGCTGCATTTTTTACATAGCGGCTCAATTATTATCCTTTTTGAAAAGCCATTATAAATACGTCTGGCTCTTGTACTATGAACAATGTCCAAAAAAGCTCTTTCTTTTATATTCCCCAGTTTAACATCTCCTTCTCTATCCAAACAACATGGGACCACTGTTCCGTCTACCAGAATCGCAACATGCTGCCTTAACCCCAGACAAAAACCTTTATCGTCCAGATCCGGAGTTCGCATGTCGGGCCAGTCAAACCACGTTGCATGCTGAAGATAAACGTTATCCGAGACTTTGCTCCATTTTTCGGAGACCGTAGTGTGTTCTACGGAAAATGATGCCTTATAAAATTCCTCTATTTTCCTGGTCACATATTCATTTTTACCGCTATCCCATCCCTCTTGCGCCAAGGTCACATTGTCCTTATTTTCATTGTTCCAAAACCTGAAACACGTAATAAAGTCATCTCTGGACCTCATAAGCTCCGTAAATTTGAAAATATTATCAAGATATTCATCTACAATCACATCCGGGGTATTGCCATCAAAGATGTTCATGGAAAAATTAATTTTCTTAAGAGCAGGCTTAGATAGAAGCTTATCCCTGGCTTCACCCAACAGCATCCCGTTAGTGGTAAGATTCACCTTACATCCATTTTCTCCACAAATATCAAGGAACCGACCTATGTCCGGATGCATCAGCGGCTCTCCCATAACATGGAAGAAAAGATATTCTGAATGCTCCTTTACTTCACTTATTATCCTCTCAAAGAGGTCTGTGCTCATAAGCTCGGGGGGGCGTGCGGTTTTTGGACAAAAACTGCAATTTAAATTACACATATTTGTTATTTCTATATATAACCTTTTAAATTTTTTCACATTTGTCCTCATGTTCACATTGTAGCACACATTAACCCTAAGAGACCCTGCCTGAGTATAATTATAAAAATACCTCGGGGTCTATGGTAAACTGATAACTACTAAAGAAAACTACTTAAAATGGGGACTTTTTCACTGTCGAGAACAAACGAATCATCAAAAAACAAGGAGACCTCCAAATGGTCACAGTTAACAAAAGAATAACACTGCTGGCATTTATCCTGGCCTTATCCTTTATCTTTTCTGTCAGCGGGACATTGTTGCCTTCTTCATTCGGAGAAAATGCAAAAATGACGCGGCGTCGGAAAAGCCGCTTTACTCAAAAACGTAAAAAAGACGCGAGCGCGGCGTTGCAACGACGATTGCAAGCTGCTCAAAAAACTAAACCTGAAATCTTAGTGACTGACATCGTTCCTGATTCTGCTGCCTCGCGATCGGACCTTAAGGCAGGCGACATCATTATCAGTGTGGACAATATTAAAGCATCTAACACAGATGAACTTATTGCTCTTCTTAAAACTGTCGCAGCCGGCAAGCATTCTATTGTGATAAAAAGATCCGAAAACCGAAAAAGCCGTTTTGATGAAGAAACGCGCCATGATACCATTATCGTATACCTTCCCCCGATAGGCACATCTCCCCGATTGGGGATACAATTGATGGATTTTAGACCTGACGCACAAAAACATCCTGACAATATCGAGTTAAACGAAGCCACGCTCCGTATCAACTATACTCCGTCAGGTTCTTTAATCCAAAGGCTAGAAGAAATTAATGTTCTTAAATCTGCTCTGATCGATGAAGAAACCGGCCGTGTTATCTTCCTCGGTACTTACGACCCCGCTTATGCCTCAGGTACAATTCCATATAATGACCTGCTTGTCGATGCCCTTACAGATCCTTACCCCTCATTTTCTCTTGATTACAAATCATCTCAACCTGCTGCACAAAAAGCCAAACAAATTATAGACGCGGAAATGAGGCGCATAAGCACTGATCTCGACTACGGGATCGGGTGGATGAAAAAAACGGTCATGTCCATCATACGCTCGAAAGAGCCTATTCCTGAAAAACTTATCTTTGAACAACGTATGCGTAAACAAATGGGGATTGAGCCTGAAGAGTTCCAAGCCTATTTAGAATGGGACACTAACAGTAACCAAATTACTTCTTTGCAATATAAATTAATTGAAAATTTTATGGGTAAACTCTTAACAAGCATTGGTATCGAGGAAAGATTTGGACAGGCGCTGGTGGTTTTATCTAAATATGGAATGGAAATACGTAGCAACAGAGGTGACTATGAAACAACTCTGGAACTATGCAATCTTTTACACCTTAATAAAGAATTTCAACAAATTCAGAGCGACTATAACGAAGGGCGCATAAAGAATGAAACCGCTGGCCGACGGATTAATTCGCTTTATTACCGCGCATTACTCAAAGGGTTCGGAGTTTCACCCTCTAAAGTCGACCGTATGGCTGATAGTTATCGAGATGGATATACTCGGGATGAAGAGCTGGCATATGCTCTTGAGGCCCAACAGCAATTCCAGACAAAAGAAGCCCTACGTCTTCATGTATTTCAAAGCTTTGTACTCTCCCAGAATACCCTTCAGGCTATGTACCCGAACCTGCCTCCCATTTACTCAGGAGTCAAGCTTTATGGACGCCCTGCCGATTCACCTTTGGAACGTGTAATGTTCGAAGCTGACTATGCTTTAAAGTATATTACTTCTCTTAATCCGGATACACTTTCTATTCCGGGCCATCAGTCTTCACTAGAATTTCTTGCTTCAGAATCGGAGCGTCTCAGCACTCCGCTTCCGGATGAAGGCCAACTTCGCTTTTGGATTAAACCCGGAACCGTAAAAATGAATAGCTTCAAAGATAAAAGTGGTGTTACTTTTGTTTATGCCGAACCGGACATAGGAGTTGAACCCCTTTATTGCGACTTGGGAGTTTTTGAACAAAGCTTGGATGTTTATGCTCTTGGACTCACTCAGCGTTATGACGCTTACGCTAAACTCTACCCCAGCCTACATATTATGCGAGAAACTGAAAAAATCATAGCTTTTGCCCGTTGGCTGAAAAACAATAACATAGAAGTAAGGTTAGCTGAATTGAAGTCCGTCAAGAATCCTGTTCCAGACAAAGTAAAAGGATTTGTTTCTCTCATCTATATTAGCAAAGCAACCGGTGATATGGATAATATATTTCTTGATATAGATGGCGGAGTCGACTTTGGGCAGGAAGAAGGTGACTCTTGGATACACGAAGAACCAAGTGTTGAGATTACAGACAACGTGTTAGACCAGCTAGCGGCAAGCACTACGTTAGCCGAACAGGCAGCCGGAGCGGCACTCGACGGTGAGCTGGAAACAGCCCGGGACCTGGCGGAAAAAAGCGCCCAGGCAATGACGGGGGATATTGATACAACTCAGTTGCCTGAAGTTCCTGCGCCTGTTCCCGCAACACCTCTATCTGCCACTGTATCAGTAGGAACCCGTGCTGTGATCTCAAAAGAAGCGGTATCGGCTGTGCATCGCAATCTTCAAGCAAAAATAACCGCACAAAAACAAATTACAAATGCTGAACCCTTACGCAAAACGGATCCGGAACAATATGAGGCTGCCGTATCTTCGGCCCGGAACCTTGGGCAACGCTCACAAGAAAACCTTCGGTATCTACAGGAGCGTCTCGCTCACTATCGCAACAATCCTGTTTATCCTCAAAAATTAATAGTGGACCTGCAGAATCTTGATCCAACTAAACCGGCAACGGTAAAACCCTTACGTGCAACGCAACCGGATTCCCCGCAGAAGATGCCCTCAATTGAAAAGGCTGTTCCGGAAAGAGAGAAACTGCTCTACGAATTGTCCGCCCTCGAGTCAGATCTCGCCATGACACGTGCGACTTTGATGAGATTAACTCGCAACGTCCAGGCAAACAATATATTATTTAAAGAATGGCAAGATGAGGCAGCGGGAGCGATCGATCGCGCTGAAAATCGAGCCATAGGCCTGATACAGGACACTTGCAGCGATGGGTTTTTCAGTCTCCTGAAATGGAAATTCAAGAAGATGCCCGCGAAAATCAACAAGATAGAACAAGTCGAGGAAATGATCGCCGCAAAAGATCTTTTAGATTTGACCCGGATCGACAAGAATAGCTGGGAAGAAATTGGAAAGGCATTTGTGTCGGCAGTTCAAGCTTCACCCATTAGCACTGAGCTTCAAGCCGCGATTAGCTCTACACAGTCTATTATCGATTCTTCTTACGACATTACGGCATGGTTTTCCAGCTGGAAAAATATTCAACAACTTGAGAAAAACTCCGAAGCCTATTTGGTAGCGGTTCAAAAGACATCTAAACTTATGGAAAAAATTGTTGGACGGATTAAAAACATAAAAACTCAACTCCAAAATGATAACGATTAAGATGATGTGCGATAAATCTCAGCTCTCACAATCCAAAATCCATGTTACATTCTAATTCCCCGCTGCACAGGCATGCAAACCTATAATATAACACCCGGTCAATGAGAATTGCCCGGGCCGAATCACTGCATATCACCATGGTGTTCATATCCACGAATTTTCTGTATAGCTCCCTGTACCAATTTAAATTTAAAGAACCCGAGCCTTAAGGTTTTCCTTGCTTTATCAATCTACTTATAATTATCCATTTTAAATACCAACTTTAATTTCAGGCATGACTTCAACTTTAGACTTTATCGAATTGGAAATAAGACAATTCTTTTCGGCAAGAACGATAAACTCTTTTGCCTTTTGGATTTGCGTATTTGATTTAACTGCAATTTTGGGCATAACTTTAATCTCAGAAAATAGAAACTGATCCCCCACTCTTTCTAAAACTCCTTCAGCTTTACTTTCATAACTTAAAAATTCAAAGTTGTTTTTCTGCGCATAGTGCAAAAAAGTCGTTTTGATACAAACATTAACTGAAGCAACAAATAAATCTTCCGGCGACCACATCCCTTCATGCCCTTGAAATTCCGGTGGTGTAGCTATTTTAATAGTTTCTTTACCAAAAGAGCATAGAAGCCCTTTCTTCTCTTCTTTCCAGATTACCGTTGTCTCATAAGTAAACTTCTTGCTCTTTATGCCCCCCATTTCATTGCCTCCTTTAAATCTTCCTACAAGTTACAGGTTCCTGTCGGACAGGTTCCTTCCGAAGAATTACGTTTACCTTTCAAACTTCCAATGCTAAACGTACTAGAAGTCCTTTCAATATTTTTGCTCGCGCATTTTTTGCACTTAAGCTCTAGCTTTTCGGAAGTTACTCCTACTAATAAATCAAATTTCTCACCACACTTTTTACACACGTATGTATATATCGCCACAGTTCTTCCTCCTATTTTTTAAGATATATGTCTTCTTGAGTTAAAGATGCGGACTGACCATATTCATTATCTCTGACTTGGGAAGC
>CAYWDJ010000079.1:0-1990 GCA_964457005.1 uncultured Planctomycetia bacterium | reverse complement strand
CCCCCCCCCCCTTTTTTTCAAAATATATGTCTTCTTAAGTTAAATATGCGGTTTGATCGCGGATTCTAATTCACTCTTAGGACGCACACCAATAACTTTATTGGCTATTTCCCCGTTTTTAAAAAGCGCTAATGTCGGTATGCCCGTAACATTGTAAGTAGCCGATGTCTGGGGCCCTTCATCCACATTCAACTTACATACTTTCAACCGGCCTTCGTACTCTTTAGCTATAGCCTCTACTGTCGGCGCAACCATTTTGCACGGCATACACCACTCCGCCCAGAAATCTACCAAAACCGGAATATCAGATTTTAACACTTCTTGTTCAAAATTTACGTCAGTTATATTGATCTCCATTTTAATCACATCCTCCAATCGTTTACCTCATGTTTTCTGTGGCAACATTCTGGTTTTTTTCACCAAATTTTTCCGTCAACTCTTTTGCTATATCTTCTCTTGCTTTTCCTCCTGTTTCTTCTTCTTTAATAAATCGATACGCCGCGAAAAGAACAGAAGGTCCTATCTCTGAAGCAAAATTTCCAACACCTTGATTCCATACGAACAACGAGAACAATTCATCTAATTCCCTCACTGTAACCCCCAAAGCATAAGCTTTTACCAACTCCCTGGTCGCCTGTCGTATTCGTCCGGACCCAACAGCGTTTGAAAGAGATAAGAGTAATTTTGTTTTTTGATCTATTGCCGGAGATGTTTTCCCCCACACCATCCCCCAAAATTGTCCAATAATTGTTGTAAGGTCCTCCCCAATACTCCTGAAATTTTCAAATGACGTTTTTGGGTTTAATGTCATTCTCCGCCCCCCCTTTGTTATTATAAAGTTTTGATAAAATTGATCAACGTCTTGACCGGTTGACCGGTAGCTTTTTCTTGCTTTTTATCCCAGCAAGAATATGCTATATCTAAGTGTATCCAATTATTGGGATATTTAATAAATTGCTTCAAAAATAAAGCCGCTACAGAAGCTCCCGGTTTGTCGTTTACGGAATTTTTGATTCGCTTTTTTTTAAAATGTTTCTTATCCAAATACTCCCATAGGGGCAATCTCCAAGCTAATTCTTTAGCTTTATCTGAACTTTCTTTATATTTTTGATACAAAGCATCATTGGAAGTAAAAACTCCCGTAGCCTTCTCGCCTATAGCATATCCGACCGCTCCCGTTAAAGTTGCCACGGTAACAATGATATCTTTCGAGGTTTGTGTTAAATTGGTTAAAGCTTCCGCGAGGATCAATCTGCCTTCAGCATCCGTATTACTTATGGTAACAAGCTTCTTTCCTATTTTTATCTCATCCCCCGGTAATATTTGGCTATTAGCTACTAAATTCGTAGAAACAGGACAATAGGCTATAAGGTTTTCAGAAGAAACTTGCGAAACTACTGAAAAAGCACTTGCCATCCCGGCCATATCTGTCTTCATGTCAGCAAATTTGCCTGCCGGCTTTATATCATAGCCTCCGGAGTCAAACAAGATCCCCTTACCCACCAAAATTATCCTTCGTTTTTTAGCAGAAGCCAAACCAGTCGACACAATCCCCGCGTTTTTATGTTGTCCTGCCATTAACTTTATGGGACCAGTGGATTTAGTTTCTTGAAAGTTAATTTCTATGTTTAGCGCTTTTGATAATTTCTCCTTATAGTTATTAAGATTAAACTTGTTGTACGGCATGTTTACTAATCTCTTACAATATCTTACAACTTGTTTTTCAACCATAATTTATTCCTCCTTCTCTCTGTCAAAGATGTGGATCTCCCTCAACCTTATTCACTGTAAAACCTGTTTGAAATTTTCTGCCATATCTGTTCTATACTCTCGGTTACAGGCCCCCGAGCAAATTCTACAACAGAAAGTTTTTTCATTTGAGCTTCGGTCACCTTTTTATCGTATGGAACTACTCCCACAAATTCAATATCGTAATCCTTGCTCAACTGTTTAATCTTATCGGTCATATCCGTGTTTAGATCATATTTAT
>CAYWDJ010000078.1:0-7395 GCA_964457005.1 uncultured Planctomycetia bacterium | reverse complement strand
TTTTTTATGTCGAGATACCCCATGCCGAACAGTCTCCTTGTCACATCCTTTTCCACTTCATAAGAAAAAGATGACCGGAGAGCTGCCAGGTTCTTTTGCGCAAAATACCCAAAAACAACATTAAAGAGATACACAATGAGCCCTAAACAGGCAAAAAATATGAAATACTTAAGGTTTGCGGCAAGGAGCCCCTTATCGAGAGTGTATTTGGTTATATACACCATAGAAATGCCGGCAAGAAAAGTCGCTCCCTTGAACGCCGTTATCCCTAACACTGCTTTTTTATCCTTTTTCAGGATACGGTTAGAGTATCTGACTATGGGTATCAATTGACCCGCGATCTCTTTCATTTTATACGCGAAATCATTTAAACGCATATATTCACGGCTCCTTCTCTGGCAAACCTGAACCTGCCAAAGGCCACAGAATTAAAAGCCTTCTCAAGGAAAAAAAAGTTTTTCTCACGGGAGCGTTTTTTTGCCTCCTCCGGTACAAGATCAAAAAAATGCACCATTGTTTCCGGAAAGGCTTTTGCTATCGCCTCATTAACAGGTATCGGGCCGATACTGTCATCTTCGGCCTTCTCAAGAATATACATTCCGGCAACCTCGTAGTTTTTTTCTTTATCCGCGCCTAAAAAAGAGGGTTGCGAGCCCGTCAGAAACTTGCCTCCGGAAAAAGATACGGGAGAACACTCTTCCGAGAGGAGCTTATACCCTGACTGTTCCATTCGCTTGCTTAGAGTGGTCTTGCCTCCGCCGGAAGGGGCGATAAACAAATAGGCTTTCCCTTCCCTCTCTACAGAGGAAGCATGGAGCATCATAATATTGAGCTCGGCCTGGAGCGCGAAAAAAACTCGTCCGACCGCGCATTCCAGAGCATTATCGACACACTTTTCTATCCTGATGGCGCATACCGCCTCCGCAGCGTCAGGGTCTACATAAACAGCGAGCCGTTTGTCCACAAAGCACTTGTAAAACCCCCGGTTATGCCAATCCTTCTTCTGCCTGCGCATATCGAACCATGTCTGACAAAATTCCATAGTAATCCATAGATCTATTTTTTCACCGTCGTCTACAGCAGTCACTTTTCCGACTCTGGGATCGAGAATATTTTCATCTATCCGAACGCCTACCTTTTTACCGAGTGTGCGAAAATAAAATTTTCTCATGCCTTTTTTATATCCTCCGGGACAAGCCTTGTCGCAGGGAACATACCGTTATCATAGGCGTCCTGGCAGAACCAATGCGGGGCGTAAATGTCCCCCGTATTGTGATAAACTTCCGCCCGGCAGCTTCCGTTGCAAGTGTTCCTAAAAACACACCTTCCGCAAACGCCCTTAAGTTTCATAGGAACACCGGTTCGGAGATCATTAATAAAACTGTTGTTTTCCCAGATGTCCTTAATTACCTCCGGCCCATCGCTCCGAATATTCCCAAAAACAAGTTCCTGGTTAACATATCCGATACCGCAAATGGACACGCTCCCATCTGACAATATCCCCAGGATGTTATTAATTGAGCATGTGCCGCATCCCTTTGTGTCAATCTCTTCAATGTCCTTGAACGCCATTGGAACATCCAGCTCTATCCTTCCGCTGAAATCCTCACTTAGTTCGCGTACGGTATCACGAAAAGCAAGAACCTCCTGCATGGTCGGAGCCAGGCCTTTTTCCACAAGATCCTTGCCTCTTCCCACGGGTGATATCGTATTGATCTTTATGCTCCTGACCCCTATCTTTTTCATATGCTCCACAAAAGAAGTAAAATGTGCGATATTATCTTTATACAGCGAATAGACTATCTGGGGAATGACCCCCCTGTCTATTAAACGTTTCACTCCATCCATAGCTCTTTGATAAGCTCCTTTGGAACCCCTTAGGGCATCGTGAACCTTCTCATCAAAACTGTCCAGACTTATCGACACCTGGTCCACTTCACATTTCGCGATCAAGTCCGCCAGATCTTCAGTTACCAAAGTGCCATTAGTCTCTATAATCACACTTACCCCGGCGGAAGCGCAGTATTCGATTATCTCCGCGGCCTCGGACCTTAACAATGGCTCTCCGCCTGTAAGCTTGATAGAGTCCATCCCCAGGGGCCGTGACGCTTCAATAGCCCCTATGATCTCTTTTGCCGATAGTTCTTTCTCAACGTCCACAAGAGAATCCTTCACCGGAGGAGACAGCCAGCAATGCCTGCAGCATAGGTTGCAATATTTTGTGGGATTTATGTATAAGCTGCTCAAAGGAAAATCCATAACAGGATCATTTTTTACATTCAAAACATTTCTCCTTTTCTATCCTAAAACCGCACCTGTCCGAAAAAGTAAGACATGTGGTTTTATCTATGCCATTCAGTTTGTCTCCTGAAGAATAGTATGCCGCGGCCCGGCATCCTCCATTACAATAGCTCAAATAATCACAAGAGCCGCATTCCTTATGCTCAGAATCAAGCGGTTTATCCGCCAGGCCTCGTATCGCATTCAGGGTTTCTGAAGTATTCCATATTTCTCTAAGAGTTGATTTCCTCGCGTCACCGCAAACAAGGGTCCAGAAGGCCGTACACGGCACAACCTTGGCGTCAGACCTTATCGACATCATATTAAAACCCGCCCCGCAAGTCGAGTATGTCCCCCTGTCGCCTCCCCCTGTCCCGTTTTCATAAAAGTCCAGCAACATGTCGGCTTTTTGTCCGATGGTCCCGCCTATCCGATATTTAGGATATCTTTTCTTCAGGTCAAAGATGGTTGTCATTATCGTTCTGTGTATCTCTCCCTGGAGCTTCATATCTCCGGCATAAACAGCGGCGCGTCCGCATTCAATGGCATCCCCGAAATCCATGCCGACAAACCCGAGGTCCAGAGCCATTTTAAACATATTTTCAATATCATTGTAATTTTTAGAATTGATCACGGCTTTTAGCTTTACATCTATATCCGCGGCATCAAGCATCTTAGCGCCACTAATAGCTTTATCAAAGCTCCCTTCGCCGCGCTGCCAGTCATGAATTTCAGGGGTAGATCCGTCTATACTTATCTGCATCGCTGAGAGAAACTTCATTTTTTTGAGAACCTTTATAATATCCGAGGTTATCAGCGTGCCGTTAGTAAGAATGTTTACGGACATAGGATAATCATTCAGCATCCTGAGAACATCAGTTATACGGGGATAGCTGAACGGTTCCCCTCCAAAAAGGTTCAAACTGAAGATCTTCTCATCTGTCAGTTCTCTTAATAGACGTGCTATTTCTTCAAAGGTAAGTTCATTCTCCGCGGACCAGGTGCCGGACGCATTGCAGTGTTTACACCGCAGATTACATCTCCCGGTAATGGCAAGATCAACTTCTGTAGGAAACGATATAGTGCTCATAATACTATTATTATATCATACTAAGGAGGAGAATTGGCTACGAAAGGACCTCTTTTACAACCTCTACCACTCTCTCCTTTTCCTCGCTTGAAAGTGACGGGTATATCGGAATGGATATGGCCGATGAATAGACTTCATCTGTATTTCGAAAACCGGATCTTAACTCAAAATATCTATGAAGAGGCTTGTATATCGGCTTCTCACAATTTACGCCCCTTTCTTTTAATGAAGCTATAATTTTTGTAATATCGCCCTGTACACGGACAACATATCGATAGTATATGTGGTCAAATTCACTTTGAGGCAAGACCACATCCAGCCCCTTGAATGCACGGTCGTATTCAGCCGCTATTTCCTGTCTGATACGTATCATATCAGGTAACTTTGAAAGCTGTACAAGGCCTATTGCCGCCTGGATATCGGTCATCTTATAATTATATCGTATTTTGTAATCCTCGACCTCGTCGTAGTCCCGCCTGTCTCTAACGAAGTTGAGAACATTCTGGTCATTCGAGATAACTGCGCCGCCCTCACCGCACCCCATCATCTTAGTCGCGTAAAAGGAAGCTATAGAGAATTTCCCGAAAGACCCCGCTTTCCCCTTTCCATAGCTTGCGCCTATTGCCTGGGCAATGTCTTCTACCAGAATCAGGCCCGCTTCGTTTATCTTTTCAAGATCGGCTACGGCTCCAAACATATGAGGAACAATAACGGCCTTTGTTTTGATCCGTTTATTTTCTTTGACGCTATCCGCGGAAAGGTTAAGGCTCTCTACCTCTATGTCGCAAAAACGCGGCTCCCCTCCGGCATGATACACTGCATTAAGCGGTGCCGTGCAAAGATAAGAAGGCATGAGAACCCTGTCCTCAGCCTCAACTCCTACAGCCAAAAGTCCCAGATGAAGCGCTGATGTGCCCGAGTTTACCGCCACTACGCCCTTAACTCCAAGAAAAGCCGCAAGAGCCTCTTCAAACTCCCGAACCCTTTCACCTTGGGAAATATGCCCGCTTCTTATAACTTCCGCCGCCGCATACATTTCGTCTGCGCCTATAGTGGGACGGGAATGCGGGATTATCTCTTTCATATACTCTCCTTGTCATTCACCGTCTTTGCGAGGAGGGCGGAGCCCGACGAAACAATCTTAACCACCTCTGGATTGGAGATTGCTTCGGGCACTACGTGCCCTCGCAATGACGAGTTTGGCACTACGAGCCCTCGCAATGACGAGTTTGGCACTACGTGCCCTCGCAATGACGAGTTTGGCATTATTCAATATCATCTAACAGATACCGCAGAGCCTCGAAGCCTTCGGCATATTTGCACTTAGCCTGGAACCCGCGGTAATTCGCAACCGCTTTAACACTTTCAAGAATATCCAACCCCGTCGGATACTGCCTGTTGACCTGAGAATGATGGCACCTTAAGAGCGCCACCTTTTCCAGAAGAACATCGCCAATATCCCGGTAAAAAGTCGGGTCAAATCCCCTGGCTGTGAAATCCTCATAGAAAAGCACTCTCTGACAATATCGCGCGGCTATTATCGTCGCTTCCCCCAGATTTTTATGGTCCTGGTGTGTATCCTTCGGAGAGTTAACAAAGACTATGTCCGGCTGTACCTCATCTATACACTTCTCAACCGCAGATATGAGTTCCCCGCCCATTGTCAGCTTAGTATCCTCGAATCCTCCCCAATGGACCTTCTTAACCCCGAGCACTTCACCGGCAAGTTCCTGTTCTCTTTTCCTTTCCCCGGCATCGCCTCCCGCGGAACCACAGGTAGCAACAAAAAAATGTATCTCTGCATCATGCACTTTTTTAAGTCTCAAAAGTGATCCCCCGCAGCCATATTCTATATCATCGGGATGGGCCCCTACAGCAAGAACTTTCATTTCTTTCCCCCTTTTCTAATTATTTCCAAACTGTCCTTTCCATGACAGAATAAAAGATCTACAACCGACATAAACGGCTCGAACCCGTCAAAAACCTGTTTATACTCCGGATGAGTATATTCCTGTATCTCAAGGCCTATGTCATTCGCGTCAAAAAGACCCGTATCCATATAATCCCGGCACCCGGGACCGGCTATATATGTGTCGGCATTAAGGGCCTTACAAATATCTATAAGCCTTTCCGTGCTTTTAGTCTCAACATTTAAAGACGAGCTTTTCACTATCTCTGTGCCAATGCCCAGCGCTTTCTTAAACTCCTCGATAAACGTTATATTCAAATTTACCAGATACTCCCAGTCTTTTGCAAATTCTTTCTCAAAAAGAGGGAAATAGTCCGTAAAAAAAGCCGCATGTGAATAATTCATTTCCAGACTCTTTAGATGCTTTTCTTTCCACGGTTTTGAGTTATCTATCTTCACTTCAGATATCTTCTGCCCAAAATCTACATGAACCGGTACAGTTATCCACTGGGCCCCTTCGGCGTTACGCAACTGGTTACGATTCTGCCACTCATTCTTCTTGTACTGAACATCGTCAAGAAGAACAAAAATATCTGCCGAATCCATTTTATAGAAAAATCCCAGCCACGGCATATATTGCGGTTGGTGTATAGCTATCTTCATCATTAACTCGCTTCGTTTTAATTGAAAATTAAAAATCCAAAATTAGAATACAAAATGTTTCGTCATTGCGAGCCCGAAGGGCGAAGCAATCTGTTTTATTCCAGAGAAAATGTTTCGCAAAAAAACTTACCTCATTTCAACGATTTAGCATTCTTTGTCTCTTTATACCCAATTCAATTGGTTTCAAATTTTACATTCCAATTCTGGATTTTCCTTTTTCATTTTGGATTTTTAATTTTTCATTTTTAATTTGCCCCTGTACAAATATCGGGTTTGAAAAAAGCATGCTGGGGTATTCCCCCCGAATATCGAGCCTGTAATACCCTTTATCCACAGACAGCCCCTTGAATTTGTATTCTCCGGGAGAGTTTATGTCAAATATGTTCACGACTTCTCCATCCTTGACAAGGGCGGCTTTGACCGGCTCTTTAGGCTGACCTTCCTCCCACCCGACATTGAACACGACAGTATAATCGCCTTTTACAACCGCTTCCTCTCCCATATACGTCTTTTCGCTCTTTTCATTAACAACATAGAAATCGTTTAACTTCAGGACATGGTCCTTGCCCCTTCTTACAGCATACATCCTGCCTTTTCGCATAGCATCCAGGATATCCGTCCGGGTATTATTCTCGACAAAAAATACGGTCTGGACATCATCTATTTCTTTCCCCCCAGACGAGGACTCATCATGATAGGCCACTTCCCCGATAGCCCATACAGGCTTTTCTTGTTCCCCCTCGCAGTATTCTTGCAGGCGCTCGTCCCAGAAGCCGCCCGGAAAAGCTATTCTTTTATATCCCTCATAAAGAACACAGAACCCGGTATATCCGGCAGTTTCTCTCATATGGTCTTCCGCTGTCGGAGAGGAAAAAAATATCGCATCAACTTTCTTCTCGTAAATAGAAGCTTCGGGAGCCGACCAGAACGTCATACCACCTTTTTTGTTAACATAATCTATCACTTCTTGATACGGACCAGGCCCGACAGGCCCAGAGTACTGATCATATTCATAAAACTTGAACGGGTAAAAATACATAAAAACTATCACGCCAAAAGCTATTATCCCCCACGCAATCGGATCTGAAAGATAATACCGGGGGTGTTTCATTTTAAGGGACATTATGCCTACAATAATTATAACGAACGGTACAACTATCACAATGCTCTTGATGCCAATACTTGCGAACCCACCGTTTGAAATATTTCTAATGTCCTCATATTCGTTTCCCTCGAGTCCGAATACCAGGAACTGAAGATCCCAATCATTAAGCGTAAGGTTTCTTTCAAAAGGATGCCCCGTCCAATAATAAAAGGGAGCTACTTCAGCTGAACCTAAAACCGTAATATCCCTGTCCTTGGCATTGAGGGAGTTCATCAGCCTCTGGTATTTTTTTGTGCCGTATTTTAATATGCCGGGTGCGGACACGCGTTTTTTTATTATCCCCCTGAA
>CAYWDJ010000077.1:1703-7619 GCA_964457005.1 uncultured Planctomycetia bacterium | reverse complement strand
TTGTCTTCCCCGAACCATTGGGACCAATTATCCCCAATATTTTACCCTTCTCCAGAGAAAAGGAAACATCATCAACAGCCCAAAACTCTCCGGTTCTTAACCTGTCTGAAACGGCATTAAACCCCATCACATTCATGGAGATATCAGCCACACCATAGGCCATGACATGTTTAAGATCCTTGCTGAATTTTTTGCCTACATTCTCGACTTTAATTATTTTCTCGCCCATAATACCTCTACTGTCTTAACTTCCATTTATAGACTATCCCCTGCTATATCCTCTCCGGGATCTTCGTCTTAGCAATAAAAAATATTCTCCATGCAACAAAGAATAACAAAACAGAAAAAACCGTGGCCCATAAAAACCCTTCAAGCTCCTTTATCCTGCCATAAATAATAATATCTCTCGGAGCATTGACAAGATAATTAAGGGGATTCCACTTGAAAAATATATTTTCGGCATTTTTCGCGGGATACAACACCGGCGTCGCGAACAAAAGGAACGTAGTTACCAACGACACCATATTCGCTACATCCCTAAGAACACCATTTATCAGTGAAAGCAAAAATGAACAGCCCATGGTCAGAAACAACATCGGCAATAAAACTATGGGAAACAAAAGCGCTTTCCATGACGGAAGAAACTGATATAAAACGAAAAAGACCACTATAAGGATAAGTTTTATCAAAAACTCAAACACCGCCTGTGCCATAGATGAAAAGACCAAAGACTCTAAAGAAAAATTTATTTGGGTTATCATTCCGCCTGAAGAAACAAGGCTCTGCGCCCCGGAAGTTATTCCTGTCGAGAACAGCTGCCAAACAGTAAGCCCGATCAAAGCAAAAAGCGGATACGGCACATCCGTATGCGATATGTTCATAACTCCAGACTTATTCAGAAACATGAAGGTGCCTATTGCTATGAATGGCATTATCAGAGCCCAAAGATATCCAAGAACAGCCTGTTTATACCTTGCCAGCAAATTGCGGATAAAAAGACGCCATGTAAGTTCTCTCGACCTGTAGGCTTCTTTGAACATCTCAGGCCATATTTTCAGGCCCAGCTTTACCTGTTTATTCGGCTCATATATTGTTGCGCTCATAACTCCCCTTTTGAGCTATAAGCTATAGGCTATAAGCTATAATTTATAGCTTACAGCTTAAAGCTTACAGCTATCTCACAATAAGTTCTTCCATAGCAGCCTTGCCGGTCTCAATGTCCACCAGCTTGACTACAATAGCCGTCAAAAACCAGAACGGCTCAGCTATCCTGATTATAATGAATGTATTCGACCCAATCGCATGGAATAACAGTCCGACGAACCCCACAAGGTACCCGGCACAGATACCTTTAAATAAAGGTGTCTCAACATTATGAAAAGAATATATTCCGCATCGCCACACTCTTACCATAAGCCATACCCATGCAATAAGACCGATTATTCCAGTTTCGGCCAATGTTAAAAAATACTGGCTATCCAAAAACCCCGCGCCAGTTACTCCCTGCCCAAAAAATGGATGCCTGGGAAATTTCTTGGTTAATACGCTTTTCCATGAAACAACCCTGGCAGCCGGCGAAGGCCCCAGCCTGAGGGCTCCCACTTGCTTAAGCTCCTGATTCTCTTCCGGATCAAAAGCTCCAAATATCCTATCCCTAATTACAGGAGGGCCTATGCTCAAAAGCAGCGCCACCGCCATCACACCGCCAATTATGGCCAGAAGCACTCTCCTATCCTTTGTTATCAAAAACGCGGCCCCAGCTGATGCTATCAAACCAAGATACGATGCCCTTGAAACAATGAGAATAAAGGTCGGGACCAAAAAGGCTAATATCAGTAGGAGCAACTTTTTCCTTTTTTTATAATAGAACATTATGCCGCCAATAACCGACATTACAAAAAGGAGGTATCCCCCCAAAGTATTAGGTTCTCCCCTACCCTCGAATGGAGCACTCACTCTGCCCGCCTCTCCACCCATATGGGTATTCCCGTATATCCCCACAATAAGACACACTATGATCAGGGTCGCGAGAAAGATCTTTACCTGTTTAACCGTCGTCGTCTGATTGAGCACAATAAAGTACAGTATGTAGTATTCAGTCAGTTTAAGAACATAGAAAAACCCCTTAAGAGGAATGACCTTACCTATTACCATTCCTTTCAATGTGGAGAGAAGAAGGATAGTAACAAAGATCCCGATCGGAGCGTTTAGGGGACTGGGTTTTATCAACGGTGATTTTTTTACTGCCATTTTAGCCAGCCAGGTAAACGACACCATTATAAGAAGGATGTCTTCAGCCCTGATAACAATGGACCTTCCCGCAGAGGCTCCGGCCTCCATCTCCGGAGAAAGAAGCATAGAAAGCAGAATAGCTATCAATCCGATATTGATATCAATAAACGTAGCTATAACCAATATCACTGAAGCGACAAGCATGATAGGAATGGCTATATCCATATCTATGAACATAGATACCAGAGGGCCTGATATTACAACAGTCACGAGAATGAATAAAAAAAGGATTACTACCCTATATTTAGAGGCCTGGTAACCAAGAAGTGAAATAGTGCCCTCCTACATATTCTTAACAACTCTTGAAAAAATATTATTCTCTTGAGAATGGCAGCTTAAATGCTTTAAGCTTTTCCCATATGGTTTGAGGTTCATCGCCTTCCTTATGTTCCCCGTAATACCCCTGCTGGCCATAGTAGTAAAACGGAGATCCGAACCTCATATCAGACGCTCTCATGCTGTTAAGAACGACACCTATCGGAGTTCCCTTGGCATTCTCTATCTGCATTTTCACCCTGCGCAAAGCGCCCCTGGAAACCCTTCCCACCTCATACACCAGAATGACCCCGTCAACCTTGGAGCTGAGAATACAAGTGTCCGTAACAGGGAGAACCGGCGCTGAGTCAACGAAAACGATCTGGTACTCCTCCTTGACCTGCTTGATAAAGTCAGTCATGCTCTGTGACCCGAGCAGTTCCGTAGGATTTACCGCCATATGGCCGGCGGTAATTATTTTGAGATTCTCAAGCCCGTATGTTCCTAAGAGATAGCTGCTCTTAATGTTCCCCATCATAAGATCGTCAATATTTTTTGTGACATCCTCTACCTTGAATGTTCCGAGCAGTGCGTCAGTAAGTCCTATGTCCCTTTTTATCCCGAAAAGTTTATGCACCGAGGGACGCCTCAAGTCAGCATCCACAAGCAGCACCTTATATCCGAGCTGGGCCATGCTAAGCGCAGAGTTCACGCTTGTCAAAGTCTTACCCTCTCTGATGCCGGCACTGGTAAACATCAAACAGTTCCCAAATTTATCTACACCCGAGAACTTGATATACGTCTGTAAATTTTTGTAGGCTTCAGCAACCGGGGACTTGGGCTTAAAATGAACAACCAGTTTGCCCGTGATATCGGCATATCGTTTTCTCTCCTTAGCCGGAGGTGGTGTTTTCCAGAAATCGTCGGCATCCGCTTTGATCCCTTCTATCTGGGGTATAATACTCAAAACCGGCATACGAAGATATTCTTCAACATCCTCAATGGTATCTATCGAGGTATCCATACTTTCCGTAACAAATGCCGCAACCAGGCCAAGAACAAGTCCTATCAGCCCTCCTAGAAAAACATTCACAGTGGTCTTCTGAAAAAGCGGAGATCTAGGGAACGTAGCCGGGTCAACTATCTCTATGTCTTTTGTTTTAGACGCTTCAAGTATTCGTGCTTTCTCATAACGCTCCTTAAGAAGCGCGTACAGTTTCTGGTTTATTACAAGCTCATTCTGAAGCTGCTCGGCATCAATGTATTCCCCTTCGACACCGTCCTCCGCCTCTGCCTCGGGGAGAACCCCTATCTGTTTCTCTATCGCCTCTATGTCAGCCTTGTGCCCGATAATATCGGGATAATTATCGGTAAACCTTTCCTGCATTAAAGAAAGTTCATACTTGAGTTGTATCAACCGCGCGCGCAGGCCGCCCATATCCGCCGGAGCATTCGTCATTGACGGAGCGATCCCAACAACCATAAGTTTCTTCTTTATGTCGCTTATCGATTGACTGAGTTTTATAAGCTGCTTTTCAACAAATTCCTTTGTTGTCCTCGCATCTTTCACCTTTCTTTCCCAGCTGTGCTGGATAAAAACCAAAGCGACTGTCTCCACCATGAGTTTTGCGTTCAGGGGATCAGAGTCCGTTGCCGATAAGCGAACAAGACTACTGGTCTCATCCTGATGCACCCTTATCTTCCCTCTAAGACCGTAGACAATGGCCTGCTGGCGTTCCTCGTCCATATCATCGTTTATGTATCCCAGTTCGGCGGCGACGTCCTTTAAGACCGTATAGCTGGTGATCAGTTCCAGCTGTGTCTCCATATTATTGGATCCTCCGCCCCAAAAGGTTACACCGGCTCCCGTTATCTCAGCTATCGGAGTGTCTGAAGTATAAAAATATAATGTAACATTCGACCTGTAAATAGGCTCATACTTCTGGCCGAAAAAATGAGAACTCGCAACAGCTGCAAGAAAAATTATGAGAATGACCCACTTTCTCTTGTAAACAATTCGCCAATAATCCCATAAATTCAATCCATATTCAGCCATTAGAATCTCCCTTGTGAAGCTTTAGACCACATCGCATTGCCCCAGTCAAAACCTCCGGACATTATGTTACGCTGGAGTGTGGCAAGCTTTTCTGCAAAATACATCGACGGGAATATTTTTCTAAGCCCATAGTTCAGGTTCTCAAGCTCATTGACCGGAACAAAAACTATGTCGCCTTCCATCAAATAAACATTCTGAGTTACGTCCCCTTTATATATAAGCCTGCCAAGGTTCACACGGACGATCTTATGCTCTTCATATCCCCCACGGATTATGTATGTGGTGGATGGGATAGCATTATCGTTAAGGCCTCCTGCACGGGATATAAGATCGATTATCCTGTCTCCCTTACTCATTCTGTATGCCCCGGGGCTAAATACCTGTCCAAGAAGAAATACTTTCTTTTCTCCAAACTTCTTTATTCGTACCGCCACCCTGGGACGTTTAACATAATATTTCATTTTCTCGCCGATCTTTTTCGCCAATTCGCCAGGAGTCAAACCGGTTGCCTTAACATCACCTATAAGCGGCATGGTTATAGACCCATCCTCCGGCCTCACTTCGACAACTGTGCTCAATTCAGGACATCGCCAAACAATAATTTCAATTTCATCGCGCGCACCCATAAAATACTGCCCACCTGGCGTAACAGCTGCTTTGGGGTTATATGTATCATACGCAAGCTTCCCGGCAGGAGCGGCAAACCTCGAACAGCCTGTGCTGCCTGCAAGAAACACTACAATCAACATGTAGGCTAACGCTCTAAAACATAAACTTTTTTTATTCATATTAACTCCCGGTTAAAGCTTCAGGGCTTACACAATTCTCCACATATATCAGAAGCTGTTTGGAAAGGTCCAGTATCTTCTGTGTTAGTGCTTTCTCTCCCCTTCTGTCAAAAACTATAGCAACGACAGGTCTCATAGGTGTTTCTAAATTCGTCTTTATCACCCTGCCTATCTCCCCCGTGCTCACTCTGATAAGCGCTCCCACGGGAAATATAGAGATGTACTTTAATAACGCTTTTACAAAATACGGATCGTAACAGGATATCTCTTCGTCCAATATATTCTGGATAGCCTTATCGGGCAGTGTACCCGTCCTCCATGGCCGGGGATGTATCCGGGCTTCATAGTCGTCAATAAGAGATAAAAGGCGTGCCCCGAAATGTATTTCATCTTTTTTGAGCTGGCCTGGATACCCTGTCCCATTAATTTTTTCCTGATGCTGTCCGATCATAAGTGGTACAGACTCGTCAATTCCATTTATATTACTTAACACCTCCGCACCTAAAGCAGCATGCATTTTTACCA
>CAYWDJ010000077.1:0-1603 GCA_964457005.1 uncultured Planctomycetia bacterium | reverse complement strand
TCCTCCTTCTTCTCTCCCCCGGAACCATTGTCGGGCTCAAGCCTGTCAAAACCATCTAATCCTTTGTGCAGATCTACCATTCTAAATTTCTTCCCCCAGATCTTTTATTACATCCCTGACCACATCCATTCCTATGGATCTTGTATCTTTCATGGACGCTACCAAAAGCGACATGTCGCATATATTGTTTATCTGTCTCGGGCGTCCTTTTGCTGAAGCATGGATAAGAGAATAGGCCTCCTCTGAAAAAAACGCGTCTTCTGCTCCTGCTATGGAAAGCCTGTGTTTTATATATCCTTCCGTATCATCTCGCTCAAGAGTCTTCAAGTTATAGCACAAAGCAAATCTCTGTTTGAACTGAGGCATAGCGTTTATCGTGTCCCTTAGCTCCAGCTGCCCCATAATTATCATCGTAGCAAGAAAGCGATTGGTCTTCTGCAAGTTCATCAAAAGCCTCAGCTCCTCCAGAACATCTTTGCGTGTTATCAAATGTGCCTCGTCTATAAGGAATATGGTATAGCGTCCTTGAGAGACTATTGATACAAGCTTTGCCTCTATGGCCCGGCGTATCTTAAGCCGCGTACCGCTGATCTCGGGGATGCCAAGCTGATAAGCTATTTCCTCGAGTATCTCCCGCGAAGAAAGTATGGGATTGCTGATATACACGCTCTGATAAACATTACTCTCTTCAACTTCCGCCATCAATTCATTCGCGATAGTGGTCTTTCCTGTGCCGTAATCCCCGGCAAGAAGCGCCCCTGCCTTATTCTGTTTTATGACGTATATCAGCCTGACCAGGGCTTCCTTATGGTTCGGTGAATAGTAAAAAAATCTAGGGTCCCCAGTATTCTCAAAGGGCTTTTCTTTCAGGTTCCAATAGGCTAAGAAATCCATATCAATTATTCTCCTTCGGAGGATCTCCTCCGAGGACCTTTTTATCCCACTTTTCGTTGAAAAGAGCATGATAAAGTCTGCTCTCCTTTAAATAACCCCTTGCAACGATCATAAGTATCGAAATAATGACCAAAACAAGCGCCGCCTGTGCCAAAAGAAGTATTGCCTGTACCTCGGTCGCTCTCACCAACAGGAGAGCCCCCAAAGATATTATCAAACATACAACATACAGGAACAACACGGCCTGTCTTACAGAGAACTTCAGCCCCAGAAGCCTGTGATGAAAATGATCTCTGCCCACATACTCGACCCACTCACGAAAATTCTTCACTTTTCCCGATGCCACTCTTGAGACTGTAATATACATGACATCAAAGATCGGGACCGCCAAAATAAGTATCGGCACACTCAAAGCAACAAGCGGCCTATCGGAAGCCCATTCACCCATAACAGCCAAAGTCGCTAAAGTAACCCCCAGAAAACTGCTTCCGGAATCTCCCAGAAATATTTTGGCCGGATAAGAATTAAAAACAAGAAACCCTAAACACGCCCCCATAAGCGCCAGAGATAAAAAAGCAAAATACGGCTGTCCCGTCTGATAAGCAACTATAAAAAATGTTCCGGCGGCTATAGCTGAAATGCCCGCCGCTACGCCGTCCATTCCATCCAGAAAGTTCATGGCATTTGTGATCCCTATGATCCACAAAAC
>CAYWDJ010000076.1:3199-7634 GCA_964457005.1 uncultured Planctomycetia bacterium | reverse complement strand
AGCTTATAGCTTACAGCTTATAGCTTATAGCTTACAGCTTATAGCTTACAGCTTATAGCTTATAGCTTATAGCTTATAGCTTACAGCTTACAGCTTATAGCTTATAGCTTACTAACTACCACAGCATTTCTTGTATTTTTTCCCGCTTCCGCAAGGACACGGGTCGTTCCTGCCCACTTTGGGCTCTTCTCTATGAACCGGCTCCACTCGCTTCTGCGTTCCCGGCGAGAACATCCCCTCCTGGGAACCGCCTCCGCCGCCATCATAAACTTCATCCTGCCCCGCCGATGAAACGCCTAAAGCCGAATACTCTCTATGCTCAAGCTTTCCTTCCTGCGGGTTAAAGACAGTTTTCTTGTACTGTTCTTCCATTGCCGATATTCTGAAAATACGTTCAGCAGTCTGTTCATCTATGTTTACAAGAAGTTCCGTGAACATCTTGAACGCCTCATGTTGGAACTCAACGAAAGGATCTTTCTGCGCGTACGCTCTCCAGGAAATGCCTTCCCTAAGTTCATCTACCTCGCGTAAATATTCTTTCCAGTTCGAATCGATCACCGAGAGCGCTACCATCCTTGAGAGGTCTTTCATCCTTTCCTCCCCAAGAAGTTTTACTCTCCTGGCATAACCGGCCTCCCCGGCTTTCATAATGATCTCCACTATCTCAACGGCGGACTTTCCGTCAAATTCAGAAGATTTGATACTTATCCCGTATTTGAAAAGTACTTTCTTTGCAAGGTCTTCTGTCTGGGGATCTACCTCCCAGTTCTCGAACAGGCCCTCTATAGCCACTTCAAAACACTCAAAGAACTCTTCCTTAAGATTTTCCTCCCTAAGCATGGTTCTGCGTCTTTTGTAAATGACCTCACGCTGCTGGCTCATAACATTATCATATTTAAGAAGATGTTTCCTGATCTCGAAGTTCTGTCCCTCAACACGCTTTTGCGCGGTCTGGATCGCCCTGGTAATAAGAGGATTCTCTATAACTTCCCCTTCTTCCATCCCGAGGCGGTCCATTACATCCTTTATTCTGTCCGAGCCGAATATCCGCATAAGGTCATCTTCAAGAGAAAGATAAAACCTGCTCGACCCGGGATCTCCCTGTCTTCCTGAACGGCCCCTTAGCTGGTTGTCTATCCTTCTGGACTCATGCCGTTCGGTACCTAAAATATGAAGGCCTCCGACATCTATTACATACCCGTGATCCCTCTCCTGCTTTTCTTCATATTCTTTTAAGAATTTCTGGTATGCCTTTTCTTTTTCTTCGGGGTCGTCTATCTCTAAACGGTCCACGGCATCCTCGGCCAAATAGATCGGATTGCCTCCCAGCAGGATATCCGTACCTCGTCCCGCCATATTGGTAGCTATGGTAACTCCACCTTTTCTTCCGGCCTGCGCGATAATATGCGCTTCCCTCTCGTGGTATTTGGCATTCAGGACATTATGCTTTACCCCTTTTTCATTCAAGAGCTTGCTCAGTTTTTCAGACTTCTCTATAGAAATGGTACCCACAAGCACCGGACGTCCTTTTTCACTAAACTCTGCAACCTCTTCAATGACGGCATCAAACTTTTCTCTTTCGGTCTTATATATCCTGTCGGACATATGTGTCCGCTTTAGAGGTTTGTTCGTGGGGATCTGAACTACAGGAAGAAGATATATATTTTCAAATTCCCCTTCTTCTGTCTTTGCCGTACCTGTCATGCCGGCAAGCTTGTCATACATCCTGAAATAGTTCTGGAGGGTTATAGTAGCCAGGGTCTGGCTCTCCTTCTGTACCTCAACTCGTTCTTTTGCTTCGATCGCCTCATGTATCCCGTCTGAAAAACGCCTGCCCGGCATCATCCTTCCGGTAAAACTATCCACAATAACTATCTTGTTCTCCTGGATAACGTAATCGACATCTTTCTGAAAAAGTATATAGGCCTTAAGCAGCTGCTTGATACTGTCAACATTTCTCTGGTGAGCACTGTACGTGGCAACCAGTTCGGACTCTTTCGCTATCTTTTCCTCTTCAGGAATATCTTCATCCGCAAGCTCAGCAAGCTGCGCCTCAATATCCTCCAGCATAAATTCGATATTAAACTTCTCTTTCATGAGCTTCTGCCCGTTGCTCGAGAAAGTTGATTCCCTCGATTTTTCATCATACACATAAACAAGGTTTTCCAGGAGCTCGTTACGTTCTTTCTCCATCATCTTGGAATCAAAATTAGTCTGGGCCTTGTCCAGCATGATCTTCGAATGCCGGTCTTTCAATGTAATATCGAGGAACTCACGATTCTTCGGGTCTGCTTTGTGTATCAAATATAAAAGCTGCCCGGCTTTGTCGTCGTTCTTTTCCTCAAGCGCCTTTTTAAGCTCCACAAGATAATTCCTTACAATCCCTTTCTGGGACTTCACAACATCTTCAACTATGGGACGCATCTCATTATAGGCCTGATTGGGCTCGTCAACCGGCCCCGAAATGATCAGCGGCGTCCTGGCTTCGTCGACAAGAATACTGTCGACCTCGTCAACAATGGCAAAACTTGGATGGACCTGTACCATTTCGTCTATATCCGCGACCATATTATCTCTCAAATAATCAAAACCAAATTCATTGTTGGTACCATAAACAATATCGCAGCTATAGGCCTTCTTTTTATCTTCGGGCCTCATATCATGCTGGATAACTCCCACTGTAAGCCCCATGAACTCATACACGGGCCCCATCCATTCATAGTCCCTCTTAGCCAGGTAATCATTGACGGTAATAACATGAACGCTTTCACCCGCAAGCGCGTTCATCGTTGCCGGGAGAGTAGCTACAAGGGTCTTTCCCTCACCTGTGGTCATCTCGGATATCTTCCCCAGATGCAGCACCATACCGCCTATAAGCTGCGCGTCAAAATGCCTTAACCCGATAGTTCTCTTTGAAGCCTCTCTGATAGCGGCAAAAACCTCGGGGAGAGATTCTTCAAAGATACTGTTCTTAATCTCTTTTAATCTCTTCTTGTGCCTGTTCTTATCCTGCTCTGAAGCGGAAGTAGCTACCTGTTCCCGCACTTTTTCAAGTTCAGGATCCAGCTCTTTCTTCTTCTGTTTAAGAGACTCTGAGATCTCGGCCACTCTCGCCTTGAGCTCCTCGTCGGATAAAGACGATATCTTCTCCTCAAAAGAGTTTATCTCCTCTACCAAAGGAGCCAGCTTCTTCAATTCACGTTCATTCTGTGTACCGAAAAGATTTTTTATTATATTAAAAAACATTAAGTTTTTCTCCCTTTATTGGTTGCCATTTCCTTGAGATACTCCTCGATAAAACCATCAAGGTCACCATCAAGAACTCTATCGGCATTTGATGACTGAAAATTAGTCCTGTGATCTTTTACCATTTTATATGGATGCAGCACATATGATCTTATCTGGCTGCCCCACTCAATTTTCTTTTTGTCGCCATAAGACTTCATCAGCTCCGCTTCCTGCTCACGTCTCTTTTTTTCATACATCCTGGATTTCAAGAGTTTCATGGCAGTCGCCTTATTCTTATGCTGAGACCTTTCTTTTTGGCATTGTACTACGATATTTGTAGGTATATGCGTTATTCTCACAGCGGAATCTGTTACATTAACATGCTGTCCGCCTGCTCCCGATGACCTGTACGTGTCTATCTTAAGGTCCTTTTCATCTACATCCACCTTAATATTTTTATCCAGCTCAGGGGTAACGTCGAGTGAGGCGAATGACGTATGTCTTCTTTTATTCGAATCAAAAGGAGAGATACGTACAAGGCGGTGTACCCCTGCCTCCGCCTTCAAGTATCCAAAGGCAAAATCCCCCTTAATGATCATAGTAACGTTCTTAACGCCCGCTTCATCACCGTTAAGCTGGTCAATTATCTCCGTAGACGCGTTATGCTCCTCAGCCCAGCGCAGGTACATCCTGAAAAGCATGCTTGTCCAGTCGCAGGATTCCGTTCCTCCCGCACCGGCATTCAAACTCAATATGGCATTACACCTGTCAGCTTCATCGCCAAGAAGGCTCTTAAACTCAAGTTTGCCTATATCTCTGGTGACAGCCTTCAGGTCGTCCATCAGTCCTTTGATGGACTCAATGTCGTCATCTTCAACTATATCAAGAAGTTCTTTAATGGAGTCGTGCCTGTCTTTGATTTCGTGATAAGGGCCTACTATAGATCGTATGGCCTTAAGTTCTCGGGAAAGACTGTCTGCTTTTTCCTGATTTTTCCATATTTCAGGGTCACTTAACTCTTGTTGAAGTTCCTCTACTTTAGACTGATTCTTTTCAAGGTCAAAGATACCCCCGGAGCTCTTCGAATTTGGCATCCATGATCTTCACTGATTCTTTTAATTCATCTAACATATTGTATTACCTCCATTAGGCGGTCATTATAACAAGTATATATATATGAGTCTACCTCTAAATCCCCGTCATTGCG
>CAYWDJ010000076.1:0-3099 GCA_964457005.1 uncultured Planctomycetia bacterium | reverse complement strand
GGTCATTATAACAAGTATATATATATGAGTCTACCTCTAAATCCCCGTCATTGCGCGGAGGCCGCAGGCCCGACAAAGCAATCTCTATAGATCAGCACCAACCCCTCACTTGTCATCCCGGAAATGGCCGAAGCACCAACCCCTCGTTTGTCATCCCGGAAATGGCCGAAGCACCAACCCCTCGTTTGTCATCCCGGAATTTGCCGTAGGCAAATATCCGGGATCTCTACCAAAAATAATCCACTCTACTTATTAAGGTTCTTCTTCCTTCTGAGCTGCCGGTGATAAGCTATAGCGAACCTATGCGCTTCGTCCCGGATTCTCTGCACTACAAGCAGAAGTCTCGACCCCGGCGCGAGCCTTACCGGAAGCCTCTTACCTTCCGCATAAAGATGATTATGTTCCTTCGCTATGCTTGCTACCGGAACATCTACACCCAGTCCCCGGATCTCTTCCAAAGCTACGGATAAGTGCCCCTTCCCTCCGTCTATCAGCACCAGGTCCGGCATAGTCTTTCCCTCTTTCAGAAGGCGTGAATACCGTCTTCTGACAACTTCGCGTATCATGGAGTAGTCATCTATGCCGTCAACACCCTTGATCTTGAACTTCCTGTAATTCTTCTTCGAAGGCTTCCCTCCTTCAAAGAAGACCATTGACCCCACAGCTTCGGTCCCGCTTGTATTGGATATATCAAAACATTCTATGGTCATCGGGGGCGCCGGGAGATCAAGCGCGTGCTGGAGCTCATCCAGTTCTCCATAAATAGGATACTTTGAAAAATCATGCAGATCCCTTACAGAGGTCAAAGCCTCTATCCTTTCTTTAACTACTGCCGCTTTTTCATATTCTTTTTTAGCGGAAAATTCCTTCATCTTCGACTGCAATGCTTTGATAAGATCCGTTTTCTTCCCCTCAAGAAATTGGCGCAGCTGTTTCACTATATCGCCGTAATCCTTCTTGCTGATCTTATTTTCACACGGCCCGAAACATTGCGCGATATGATATTCCAGGCATACTGTTTTGTGGAACCGCTTACAAGTGCGTAAGGGGAACACCTTTTTCATGAACGAAACAGCCTGTTTTAAAAGCGTCAAGTTGACATAGGGACCGTAATAAAGAGCTCCGTCGCTAAGCCTTCTTCTCGTCACAAAAATACGCGGATATTCTTCATTTACGGTAAGCTTAAGAAAGGGATATGACTTGTCATCCTTTAGGTCAATATTGTATTTGGGCCGGTGATCTTTTATAAGGCCTGCTTCGTATATAAGCGCTTCGGCTTCCGACGCTGCTCTTATTATTTTGATATCGCGGACTTCACTTACCAGCATTTCCAGGCGAGCATCCCGCGCCCTGCCGGGATGAAAATATGTTACAACCCGTTTTTTCAGCCGTCGGGCTTTACCCACATAGAGTATTTTCTTCTTCCCGTCAAGGAACATGTAGACCCCGGGAGAATCGGGAAGTTCTTTGATCTTTAACTTTAACTTTTCAGATACTGCAGCCATCGTTACCTGCCAAGCCTTGTCCGTATTTTAAGATACGCTTCTTTAGTGAGCGTCCTTATGCCTTCGTCTCCCAGCGCGTATGCCGATACTATGTACACGAGAGAACTAACCGCTATAAGGCCTATCAGTTCCATTCCCATGATCAACCGTGAACCCTCTCCGGGCTGAGACATCATGGCTATCCCAAAAAAAGTGATAATACCCATGATAATGGTCGCACACACCGTTTTACCCAAAGCCTTCAATATCTCGGACGTCCCTATATCTCCTATCTTTTTATTCAAAAGGAAATACAGTATGACCATATTGGTCGTGGCGGCTATAGACGTAGCAAGTGCCAGCCCTCCGATCTTAAGCGGCCACATAAGTATCAGGTTGAGCACGACGTTGATTCCCAGGGAGAACGCCGCGGTCTTGACAGGCGTACGGGTATCACCCATAGAGTAGAAGGCGCTCACAAGTATTTTTATTCCCGCATACCCCATAAGGCCAAAAGCATAAAAGAAAAGCGCGTTCACCGTTATACTTGTAGAATATGCCGTGAAAGCTCCGCGCTGAAAAAGAACGCTGATGATCGGCTTTGCGAGTATCATAAGCCCCACGGCCGCGGGGATCATTACTTTAAAAACCGTCTTCAGTGAAAACGAGATCGTCTTCTTGAACTGAACAGTATCATTTAACGCCACTTCCCTGCTCATTTTTGGAAGAGCTGCCGTAGCTAAAGATATGCCGAATACCGCGAGTGGAAGCTGGATAAGCCTGTTCGAATAATAAAGAGCGGCCACACCTCCTACTCCGACTATCCATGCCAGAGATGCCAGAATGGTATCGACAAGAACGCTCAGCTGATAAACGGCCGTCCCCAAAGCTCTCGGCATCAGAAGCTTTCCTATTCTCTTTGCAACGGGATGTGTGGGATGAAAACTGAACCCCAGCCTGAACCCTCGTTTATATAGCGGAGGAAACTGCATCAATGCCTGTATAACTCCCCCTAAAAGAACCCCGAACACCACCCCCTTGATACCGAAGATCGGGCACAGAAACAGCATGGAAAGTATTATGCATATATTGAGAACCACGCTTGCGAATGCCGGAGTGAGAAAATAATGCAGAGAATTAAGGACCCCCTTACTGTATGCCACAATACCAAGGAAGAATATGTACGGAAATACCAGGCGTGTTATCATTACCGTTATCTTGAATTTCTCAGGATCTTTCAAAAAACCGGGAGCCAATATTCTTATTATGAGAGGAGCAAAAACTACTCCCAAAACGGTTAAAACAAGGAGTATTACAACCATAAGGCTAAGTATGACCCTGGATGCCTGCCAGAACTCCTCTTTGGTCTTGGTATGATGATATTCACTTAAAACGGGCACTATCGCCGCATCCGTAGCACCCTCGCCCACCATATCCCTAAGCATGTTAGGGATCCTGTATGCTACAACAAAGGCCTGTGCAAAGATATTTGTACCAAACCAGCGGGCAAATATTATATCTCTGATAAAGCCCAATATACGGCTTGTGCTTATGGCAAAACCTATTGTCCCTGTTGATTTTATGAGCTTTTTATTAGTCATTTATTGTCTCATAT
>CAYWDJ010000075.1:0-7898 GCA_964457005.1 uncultured Planctomycetia bacterium | reverse complement strand
ATTATATCTCCGGCATCCATTTTTTTCTCCATCTTAAACACAGTCACACCGGTTGAACTCTCTCTGTTCATGATCGCCCAGTTAACCGGAGCCGCACCTCTATATTTAGGAAGCAACGAGGGATGAAGGTTCATGCAGAACTTTGAAGGGATATCAAGCACTTCTTGTTTAAGGATCTGACCGTAATCAACAACAACAAACATATCGGCGTTCTTCGTTTTGAGATGTTCGCAGGCATCAGAAGCTCTATCAGGTTGTATTATTTCAACGTCACTTCCCTCTTTCAGCAAATGTTCCTTAATGGGTGTGGGCTGCAGGTGATGCCCTCTCCCCTTCGGTCTGTCAGGCTGAGTAACGACACAAACTACTTCATGCTCACTCTCTAAAAGGGCGTTCAGTGTCGGTATCCCAAATTTTCCGGTTCCAAAAAATACAATGCGCATATTCTCAGGTCTTCCTTATTACAAATTCTTTTTATCCGCGACCAGCCATGCTATTCCAGAGATCCCTATAAAAAGGAATGCATACATAGTATACCAAAGGCCGTTCTGGATACTTATCTTAACTACAAGGCTGGACACGTCGGTAGTATAAAGTTTGAACAGCCCAATTATCCCTACTGCCCCTCCCAACATTGTCATGATCGTAACGTATAATTTATTTGCCGCTCCAAGAAAAATCAGCACCCCACACAAAATGCCAAGTCCGGGCAGAAGATATACAAGATAACTCTTCCACTCCAACCCTTCTGTCTCAGAAAAGAATATCTCTGCCACAGAAAGAGCAACCTTGGAGGTCTTGTCATTAACCATCATAGGTATCTGGTATCCGCGAACTATGCTTTTAATATCAATGTCGCCCATAGTACTGACTTTATCGGTTATGGCGTTCACGTCTTTCAAAACTTTACCCCCTAAAGGAGAGTTAGCGAGAGCACCCGTAACTTCCTTAGAGACACCCATAACGGATGTAGCTACCGTCGCCCACGGCATCATAAAACCTACTATAGTTACCACAGCCAACGCACACACCACTATTTTTAAGATATTCTTCATCTCGCCCTCCCCGTTCTTCTTGGAGACACATTCATTAGAATGACATAAACCAAGTATACGGTGAAAGGAGGTAAGTGTAAAGAAAGTTTCTGTGCAAAGATATTTTAAAGTTTCTGAGGGGCATTATGAACGAACAAGCACAACTATCCACCATAGATCCCTGCACTCTAGTGTGTTGTAAGAAAGAAGAAGTGGGTAGCATTCCCCGCGAGTTCCGCAGGCCCTAAGGGCCGAGGACTGTTTCCGGGGCCCTTAGGGCCCGGGATCCTTCCTTTAGCCTTGAAGGCTCACACGGTTTGAGCGGCGAGCTAAACTAACTACCCCCACAGATTCCTGCACTCTAGTTTAGCGCTAAAAAAGATATGGGGGTGCTTTCGTATGGGCATTGCCCAGTAGAAAGTACCCCCATGTCTTACCCCTACCGTATAACGAGTGCAGGTCTATATCCTTCTACTTCCCCAAGCTAAGCGCTCTTACTTTTACAACACCTTCGATATCATGGAGAGCCTTGACAATATCGTCGCCCGGCTGCTCAGCAACGTCGATTATAGTATAAGCATAATCGCCTTTGCTTTTATTGAGCATCTCGGCTATATTTATGTTCGTGTCAGCAAGAATAGAGGATATCTGCCCTACCATATTTGGTATGTTCTTGTTCATGACCAGAAGACGAAAATCCGAATTCTGTTCAAGTTTGCAGTCAGGGAAATTTACTGAATGCTTAATATTACCTTTTTCCAGAAAATCCTTGATCTGGGCGGACGCCATAACGGCGCAATTCGCTTCTGCTTCTTCAGTTGAGGCCCCCAGATGAGGAATAGCTACGACATTATTCATATTAAGGACCTCGTCATCCGGAAAGTCCGTAACATATTTTGCCACTATGCCATCCTCTATGGCTTTCTTGAGATCATCATTGTTCACTATGCCGCCGCGCGAAAAATTAAGTATCCTTATGCCCTTTTTCATTTGTTTGAACTTATCGGCATTTATCATCCCTCGCGTTGCGTCAATAAGCGGTGTATGTATTGATATATAATCGGCCTTTGCTATGAGAGCGTCAAAGCCTTCAGCTCTCTCAACAGCCCTGGATAGTCCCCATGCAGACTCAACAGAAATGAACGGATCATATCCCACAACTCTCATTCCCAGATCAACAGCGCTATTGGCAAGCATTACGCCTATTTTACCCAGCCCGATAACACCAAGCGTTTTCCCCGTTATCTCCTGGCCGGCAAAATCTTTTTTATTAGATTCAACAAGAGCCGGGACTTCATCTCCCTTACCCTTAAGGGTCTCGGCGAAAGCAACACCCGCGGCGATGTCACGGGACGCAAGAAATAGCCCGGCGAGAGCAAGTTCTTTTACAGCATTGGCATTTGCCCCCGGAGTATTAAAAACAACTATACCCTTTTCCGCACATTTATCGATAGGGATATTATTCACTCCGGATCCGGCCCGACCGACGGCAAGAAGAGACTCCGGAAGCTCCATATCGTGCATTTTGAAACTCCTCAGCAAGATACCCTCCGGGCTAGCTATTTCTGTTCCTATTTCATATTCATCTAAAGGGAAGATATCCAACCCTTCCTTTGCTATCTTGTTCAGTTTTAGTATTTTCTTCATGACTTCCTCCCTTTTATATTAAGCGTTTTCCTTTTCAAATTCTTTCATGAAAGCAACAAGAGCTTCCACTCCCGCTATAGGCATAGCGTTGTATATACTTGCCCGCATACCGCCTACCGTCCTGTGACCCTTTAATGTCTTGAGGCCCTTCTTCGCCGCACCGGCTATGAATTTTGCATCAAGGTCGTCATTGCCGGTGACAAATGGAATGTTCATAAGTGAACGGTTCTCTTTCTTAACAGGGCTTGAGAAAAGCTTTGAATTATCAATGTAGTCATACAGGAAATTCGCTTTTTTCTCATTCCTCTCCTTCATTGCCTCCAGGCCGCCGTTCTCTTTTATCCATTCAAAAACCAGACCGGCCATATACATGGAGTAACAAGGCGGAGTATTGTACATAGAATCCGCGTCTGAGTGCGTTTTATAGTCCAACAAGGTCGGGATACCTTCCGGAGCGTTTCCTATAAGGTCTTCTCGAATAATAACTATTGTAACACCGGCCGGACCGATGTTTTTCTGTGCGCCGGCGAAAATAACACCGAACTTTGAAACATCTATAGGCTCAGACAGTATATTGCTCGACATATCGGCAACCAACGGCACATCCCCTGTATCCGGAAGTTCCGCGTACTTTGTTCCATAGATAGTATTGTTGGTAACAATGTAGAAGTAATCCGCGTCTTTAGTAAATGTCGCGGGATCAAGCTCAGGCACATAAGTAAAGTTATCGGTAGCACTATCTCCTACAACATTCACTTCACCGACCTTCTTTGCCTCGGATATCGCCTTCTTTGTCCACTGGCCGGTATTCACATAATCGGCCTTCTTGTTTTTTGTCATAAGGTTTATCGGAACCATGGCAAACTGTAATGATGCGCCTCCTTGGAGGAAAAGCACCTTATAGTTCTCAGGTATCCCCATTATATCCCTTAATGTAGCCTCCGCTGTCTCAGCAATGCCTTTAAACTCTTTACCTCGATGCGACATTTCCATAACACTCATACCGCTTCCTTTGTAATCAAGCAGCTCAGCTGCCGCTTTTTCCAACACCACTTCCGGCAACACCGCCGGGCCCGCACTGAAATTATATACTCTAGCCATGACTTACCCCCTTTTTTACTTTTCATCCACAAATTGCGCGGCAATGAACCTGAGCGCATTTGTGAAATCCATATTTACGTTAATTATTCCTTTTGGTCGATCTATTTTTACATGTGAAAAATTTAATATCCCTTTTACCCCTGCCTCTATTAATTTATCGGCAACGGCCTGAGCATTCTCTTCCGGAACGGTAATTATCCCCAGCTCTATCGATTTGCTTTGAACAATCTCCTTCAGGTTCCTCACGGGAAAAACTTCGATATCGGTTCGTATCCTTTCCAACTTGTTTACGCTTGAATCAAACCCGGCAACTATTTCAAAACCGTCATCCTGGAACTTTTCATAGTCCAGAAGGGCTGTTCCCAAACGTCCCAATCCAACTATACAAGCTTTCCTCTTCTTATTTAACTGGAGAGTCCTCCCCAATTCCTTTTTCAAAGAACTAACTTCATATCCCTTTCTCGTATACCCCGTAATACCAAGAACGCTGATGTCCTTCCTTACAGTGTAAGACGTAGCACCTATGGCCTTAGCCAACTCCATCGATGATACAAAATTCACATTCTTTTTTTCCAACGCATCCAGATGACCAAATACCTTACAGATTCTTTCGATTGAGTTGTCGGATAATTTCATTGTCATCTCCCGGTTACCTTTAGTGAATTCTTTCACCAATATACGCTCATTTCATTTACATGTCAACAGTTTTTTTAAATATTGGGGACAGGTTTCTTCTATAGCCAAAACCTGTCCCCATAAGTCCTTTATTTGAAGCTGTTTACATTTTATGAGAATATCTTCTATTAAGTGAAATATTTCACTTGTTCTTACAAAAAGATAGGGCGAGTTGCGTTATCCCCTACCTCTAACGGCTTAAACCCGCCCCATATTTACTATTGAACCAACTCGTATACCACATTACATGTGGCCTTTACCTCCATAGATCCTGCCTGTATTTTAGGCGCCGACCTCATTGAAGCCGCCTCAAACGCCATAGTATTACGTGTCGGATAAGGTTGTGCGAAAGAACTGTTAACCCTGAGTATCCTGCCAACCTTTGCTCCAAGGCTATTTGCCAGAAGTTCCGCTTCTTTCTTTGAGTCTACAGCCGCCTTGGCCTTAGCCTGTTCCTGCAGTTTTTCCAATTCACTCGAGGTGAATTGTATCCCACTGAACATATTGGTTCCACTCGATATCACCTTATCTATAAGCTCACCCGTAATTGCAATATCCCGAACCTTTACCGTAAGCTGTTGACTAACCCGAAATGAAACAGGTTGCCCGGGAATTGTTCTCCCTTTCTCGTCTCGCGGATATATAGGACTTATATTGTAAGAAGAGGTTTTAATATCCTTATCTTCAAGCCCCATTCCCTTGACCGTATTTATAACAGCGTTCATCTTACTCGTATTATCCCTATACGCTTTCGCTAATCTTTTTGCGTCGCTTTTTACGCCAAAAGATATTATCGCCTCGTCCGGTATCGCTATTACCTTACCCTCGCCCTGCACATTGAGAGTGGGAACACTACTTTCGATACTTTGATAGTTATTGTTCTGAATGCAGCCGCCAGAAAACACCAGAGACACAATAGCTGCCACTACTAATATTTTTTTCATCAACCACCTCTTTTTTTATTCAGACATTAGCTCTTTAACTTCATCTTCACCTTCAGCCAACTCTTCCCCATACCCTTCATCAAGCATTATGAGGAGCGCCTGAAACTCACCTATATGGGTTTTTTCTTCATCCGCAATATCAAGAAGAACCTTTTGAACCGTCTCATTATCTGCACTTGCAGCAAGCTGCTCATACAGGTTTACCGCATCGAGTTCTGCGATGATACCGGTCCTCAATATCTGCTTATCACGATCTTCTTCAGAGACCTCATCCATATCGATCGGCATCTTTGCCAGCCCGGCGGCCATGCTTTTTGGAACGAACATACCCATCACAAGAACAATACATAAAACTAGTGTCATTATCTTCTTTAACATACGAACCTCCTTGTTTTCTTTATCGCAAGTTTACCTAAAAAGACCAAAAAAGCAATTTAAATGCTGCGTAGAAGGTGTTCGAGCACCGCAATCAAGAAATCAATATGCCCTAAACACATACACTTCCTTGATTAGCTCCGCCTGCATAATATTAAAGGCATTGATTTTTTGATAAGGCGCGCAGAATGCCTTCTACTTAGCATTTTTAATATTATAAAGTATTCTCTAACCATTCCTTAATAGTCCCGACAAAAAGATCATCGTCCTGGCGCATAAGATATTCGGCATGAAACCCGCCGTCTATTATCACAAGATCTTTTTTGCCTTTAGTTTTCTCGTACAAAGCCCTGGAATGCCACTCGTCAACAACCCAGTCCTTATCTCCGTGTATATACAGGACTGGCATACTAAGCTTTCCTATATTATCAATGGGCTTCTCTTTCTTCATCCAGAACGGTCCGGGACGGACCCCTTTGCCTTCACGTCCTTCTTCATTTAAAAGCGAATATGATATGTCATTTTCAAAATCCAGTTTCCACCACTTACAATCTATCTTGTCGGGATCTGAAGGTGCGCTTACACATACCAGAGAGTCGACATCGTACCCATCCTCAGCAAGAACGTTTATACTTATACTCCCGCCATATGAAAATGCTACAATGGCCTCTTTATCGTATTTCCCTGCGAGAAAATCCAGGACAGCCTTAAGATCTTTATCTTCATCACTCGTCCACGTAAAAAGCCCGGAACTGTCCCCATGCCCCCTGAGGTCAAAAGTAAATACATCATATTTATCTGAAAGTTTGGTGACAAGACGCTTGATGAGAACTGAATCTTTACTGTTATAGAAACCGTGCACTATGATGATAACTTTGTCTGAACCGTTCCCATAATGGGCATATGCTATATCCTGACCATCAGACGTTTCGATCGACCCGATTTTGATATCAGTTTTTGCGTCTGCTAGCATACAGGTCGCTACCATACATGAAATAATCAATAAAAAAAGAGATCTCTTCATTCGAGAATTAACTCTCACGATATTTAAGGGTTAGCGTAAGATCAACTACAACCAGGAGTGTATTAAATAAGTAGAGAAAAAAGATAGCGTTTCGGGCGCCGAGATACTGAAAGAACATGCCTGCTATGTATCCTATAAGGATTATAACGACATATTTCACGCTTTTACCTTTTGCTTTTTTTGTTTTTAGCATCTCGAATATCGAGAACGGCCAGGCGGCACCAAAACAAATAAGCATTATAGCTTCAAAGATACTTGGACTAAAATTCATAATTCTCCTCTACATCGACATCGGATCGACGTCAATGGCCATAAAGACACCGGACCCTTTCCTAAAACCCTTAAGCGCCACTCTCAGATCTTTTACGATAGATTCACGGTCTTTTGCCTTTATGAGGATGTTCCAGCGATAAAATCCTCTCAGCTTCGTCATAGGTGACGGTGCCGGCCCAATGATATCTATACCCGGGATCTTCAGCTTTAGTTTCTGGGCGGCTCTATCGGCACATTTTATAACCGTATCTTCATTTTTTGCTCTTATTGTGATTTTTACAAGCGTTGTGAATGGCGGGAACATAAGCTGACGGCGCGCTTCTATTTCCTTTAGATAGAAACCATTGTAATCATGTTTCGCGGCAAGGTTCACGGCATAATGCTCAGGAGTGTATGTCTGAACTATGACTTCTCCGCCAAGGTCACCCCTTCCTGCTCGACCGGCAACCTGCGTTATAAGGTTAAATGTTCGCTCCCCGGACCTGAAGTCAGGCAAATTAAGATTAGCGTCTGCCGACACCACTCCCACCATTGTGACCTTGGGAAAATCAAGCCCTTTGGCTATCATCTGCGTACCGACTATAACGTCTATTTTATGATCCTTGAAATCTTGTAAAACCTCTTTATGCGCCCCGCGCTTGGTCATGGTATCGGAATCCATACGAACTATACGCGCAGTAGGAACCACTTTTTTTAGCACGGTTTCAACTCTCTGGGTGCCCGTTCCTTTATACATCAGATAATCCTGATTGCATGACGGACATATGTCTATCTCGGGCATACGCCTGTTACAGTAGTGACAGATAAGTGCGTCTTTTTCTTTAT
>CAYWDJ010000074.1:0-8031 GCA_964457005.1 uncultured Planctomycetia bacterium | reverse complement strand
AGAAACTTGATGTGATAGCGACAATTAATACTCATGGCCATGCCGATCATATCATGGGCGACACTGCGTTTGGTTATCCGGTAATGATCCACGATTTTGACGAAGAGTGCCTGCAGGACCCCAGCAAGAATCTTTCGTATTTAATGCATCCAGCAGTTCAAAATGTGGAAGTACTGAAGGTGCTTAAGGATGGAGATATCATAAACGTGGGAGAGGCGAAACTCGAGGTGATCCATACCCCGGGACATACACCCGGAGGTGTCTGTTTAAAATGCGGCAAGATCCTTTTTAGCGGCGACACGTTGTTTTTTGAAGGAGTTGGACGCACGGACCTTCCGGAGGGAAGTCTTCATGCCATAGTAAGGTCCATAAAAGAAAAACTCATGGTCTTAGATGATGACGTAAAGGTGTATCCCGGGCACGGTCCCGAGACCACTATCGGACACGAAAGGCCCTTTCATGAATGACCATATTGAAAACTTCATATATTTTATGGATGTTGAAAGAGGTGTTAGCGCGCATACCATTTCTTCTTACAGGTCAGACCTTAAAAAATTTGCAGGATATATTGAGGAGAGAAAGAAGGACGTTGGATCGGTTAAAAGAGAAGATATCGTTGAGTTCATGATGTGGCTTAAAGATAATGGTCTTTCATCTTCTTCGATAGGAAGGAATCTGGCGGCTCTGAAGACTTTCTGGAAATTTCTTGTGGCCGAGCAGGTTGCAAAAGAAAATATAGCGGCGGTTGTCGAGACTCCTAAGATATGGAAAAATATACCCGACGTCCTTAATCGTGAAGAAGTCGAGTGCCTTTTGGAGGCGCCTCCCACGAAAGGGGCTAATGGTACAAGGGATAGAGCAATTCTTGAGATCATGTATGCTACCGGTATGAGGGTGTCAGAGGCCAACCAGCTTAAGACAGTCAGCGTTAACCTGGAAGTGGGATTCGTTAAATGTCACGGAAAGGGAGGAAAAGAACGTATTGTGCCGTTGGGGAAGGTTGCAGAGAAGGCCGTTAGAAAATACCTTGAAGGGCCCCGAAAGAAATTAGCCGCTAAGTCCGGGGACCATCATCTTTTTTTGTCCCGGCTCGGAAAGAAGCTGTCCAGGCAGAGCATCTGGAAGATGATACAGCAATACGCTTCTTTGGCAGGTATAAAAAAACACATTACGCCTCACTCATTGAGACATTCTTTCGCCACGCATCTACTGGAAGGCGGAGCTGAACTGAGAGGGGTGCAGGAAATGCTGGGGCATTCTGACATTTCCACTACGCAGATATATACGCATGTTACTAAGGATAAGTTAAAAAAAGTTCATGAAAAATTCCACCCGAGGGCATAATGGATCTGATAACGACTCATGCTAACGCCGATTTTGACGCTTTAAGTTCTCTTGTAGCCGCCAGCAAGCTTTATCCCAAGGCACGTCTTTTACTCCCCGGTTCCCAGGAAAAATCTGTTCGTAAATTTCTCGCATTGATCAAAGATGAGATCAAGATCGAAACAGATAAAACATGTCCCTTTGATGATGTTACACGCCTTATTATCGTTGATAATCGTCACAAGTCCAGGATAGGCATAGCCGCGAACCTTTTAAATAAAAAAGGCTTAAAGGTCCATATCTATGATCATCATCCCAGGACCAGGTTTGATATTAAGGGCAGTAAAGATGTCCAGAAAGAAGTGGGCGCTACGGTTACTCTTCTATTGGAAATACTTGATAAGAAAGGAAAACTGGATATGACTCCGCTTGAGGCGACATTGATGCTCCTGGGTATATACGAAGAGACAGGCTCACTTTCTTACTCGATAACAACAAAACTTGACGTTGACATCGTGAGTAAGCTTCTGGAGTTGGGAGCAAGTCTTAACGCGGTGTCTTCCTATCTTAACAGAGAGCTGGATGGGAATGAGCTTACGGCGCTTATTAAATTGCTGGAAGCCACTGAGGTCGTTGAGATAAACGGTATCATGGTGGCTTTTGCTCAGTTGGATACGCGTCATCTTGACGGGGAGATGGGTACGGTTGTTCATAAATTCCAGGATGTAGAAAATTTCCCCGTACTTTTCGCGCTTTTCAAGACGGCAGACAGGATAAAGATAATGGCAAGAAGCCGTATTGAGCTGATCGATGTTAACAAACTTTTAAGTGTTGTCGGAGGCGCGGGTCATTCCAGCGCCGCGAGTGCCCGTGTTGTCGGCAGAGATTTTCAGGAAGTAAAAAAGCTTTTGATAAAACTGCTGCATAAGGTCATTCAGCCGCAGATCTTCGCAAAAGATATAATGTCTTTTCCTGTAAGGACAGTGTCACAAGAGGAAAAAGTAAGGGACGTCTTTAATAAGCTTGAAGACTTTGGATATAATGCCGCACCAGTACTTAATGAGCATGGAGAGATAGTGGGTATTGTGACGATGGATGATCTTAAAAAGGCCAGGAAGTGTAATATGGCCCATTCAAGGCTAAAGGGGTATATGGAAGTGATCTTTTCAACTGTGAGTCCCGAAGCTCCATTGTACCAGCTAAAGAATATAATGACAGATAAGGGGAAGGGGTGTATCCCTGTTCTAAAAGATAATAAACTGGTGGGTATCATAACCCGGACGGATGTCCTGAAAAAAGTTCATCATACACTTTTTGAGGATGCCGAAAATGAGGGCCCAAAGATAACAAATCTTAGCGCCAGAATGAAAGATGTCATGCCTCCTAAATTAATGGCAATGGTGAGAAAGATCGGCAAAGAGGCTGACGCGAACGAGATGAATGCATTTTTAGTAGGTGGATTTGTCCGGGATATTCTTTTGAAAAAGAAAAACTATGACCTTGATGTCGTGGTCGAAGGTAATGCTATCCAATTCGGGAAGATACTTGCTGATAAATTGGGGGCATCTTTGGTTGTCCATCGTAAATTTGGGACATCAACTGTTGTTATGAATTGGCCGGGATGGTTGGGGGAGTCACTGCATCCTGACAATAAGCTTAAGATAGATATCGCAACCGCCCGCAAAGAAAAATATGAACATCCGGCCGCGCTGCCGACAGTTGAGTTCAGCTCTCTTAGGGATGATCTTTATCGCAGGGATTTCACAATAAATGCGATGGCTGTCAGTATTAGTAAAAGCAGTTTCGGGATATTTATAGACTTTTTTGGGGGAATGAAAGACCTTAAGAAGAAGGTTGTAAGAATACTTCATGATAATAGTTTTATAGATGACCCTACAAGGATATTTAGGGCGGTACGCTTTGAACAGCGTCTGGGGTTTGCCATTGGAAAACATACCGATTATCTTATACAGCATGCCGTTAAAAAAGAGATGTTTCGATGGACGGAAAACCAGAGAATACGCGAGGAATTGAAGCTTATACTCCAGGAGAAAGATCCTGAAAAGGCTATTTTCCGCATGAGAGAGCTCCATGAGCTCAGGTTTATCCATCCGGAACTGAAGCTCAAAAGGAATATCAGAAAGACATTTGACGACCTGAAAAAAACAGTTAAGTGGTATGGGTCAAATGCTTTAAAAATAAGAAAACTTGATATATGGCTGATGTATTTTATGATAATGCTCGACAATTTATCGTTGAGCCAGGTAAATGAAGTCCTCGATAAATTTGTTTTTACAAGGGGGGAAAGGATCAGGATAAGTGCGTACAGTAAATCGGCAGGCACGGCGCTCAAAGAGCTTTCTCGCAAAAGGAAACTTTTACCAAGCGAAATTTTCCAGATCCTGGAGCCGTTTTCTCATGAAGGGACACTCTGTTTATGCGCTAGAACGGGTTCGATAACAGCCAGGCAGCGGATACGTAAATTCTTTTCGACTTATAATGGAACAAAGCTTAAAATAAAGGGTGAGGATATAGGCAGACTGGGAATAAAACCTGGACCGAAGTACAGAGAAATATTCAAGAAGATCCTGTGCGAGAAACTTGATGGTAAACTCCCGACAAAAAAAGATGAGATGTGTTTTTTGAAGAACATTATATAAGAAAGGAAAATAATGATAGACAGGATAGAGAGACTATCTAAACATCTAAAACAAGAGATCTGTGCAATATTGCAGGAACATATCGATGATCCAAGGCTTAGCGAATTAGTGATCACACATCTTCAGTTGAGCAGGGATCTTCGTGTGGCTAAGGTGTCTATATTTTCGGAAGGGGCGGATCAAAAGGAAAAGGAATATATTCTCAAAAGGTTGAGGAGCGTGGGTGGGCATATAAGGGGAGAGATCTCTGTAAGGGTTCCCATGAAATATACTCCGAAGATATCGTTCCTGTTCGATGAAGGCGAAGCGCAACAGCGTCACGTAGATGATATTTTTAAACAGCTCCAGGAGGAAAAGTCTAAAGATCTCCCGGATAATGAGGAAGGAATGGAATATGAACAAGACTGATATGTTGAGTGTTGTTGAGGCGTTCAAAAAGTGGGACAATTTTTTAATAACCGCTCATGTTAATCCGGAAGGGGACTCTATTGGAAGCCAGATAGCCGCACATTTGATTCTCAAACATCTGGGTAAGAGATCGGTTATTGTTGACCAGGATGATGTCCCGGAGAATCTCAAGTTTTTGCCGGAGGCAATGGGTATTAAGAATGAAACACCACCGGGGTTCGTCCCTGAGGTCTTCGTTGCCCTTGATTGTCCCGTAATAGAAAGAACCGGTAAAGTTGCCGCGTATTTCGATAAGGTGCGTTCCGTTATCAATGTTGATCATCATATCAGCAATGAGTATTTTGGTGACGTGAACTGGGTGGAACCTAAAATAAGTTCTGTTGGCGAGATGCTTTTTAATGTAGCCGAAGAGCTGGGTATGGATATAGGAAAAGACCTTGCTACCGCGATATACACCACAATAGTTACAGATACGGGTATGTTTAACTATGGGAACACATCATCGGATACTCATCGTGTGACAGCAAAATTGATAGACGCGGGTGTTGATCCAAAATTCATGCATAGCAAGATATTCGAGTGTAAATCCGATCACGAAGTCCGCCTTCTCGGCAAGGCCTTATCTACGCTGTATGTTTCTCCTGATGGGAAGCTCTCATCCATTGAGCTTACAAAAAAAATGTATGCCGACGAAAATGTTGAACGGATACCAACTGATGAATTTATAAATTTTCCAAGGTCTGTTAATGGGGTAGAGGTGGCGCTGTTCTTTAAAGATAGCCCGTTGTATCCTAATATTGTTTATGTGAGTTTCAGGTCTTCCGGCGAAGTGGATGTAAATAAGATAGCGTCTGTGTTTGGCGGCGGAGGGCATCCGAAGGCAGCAGGATGCATGATCAAGAATACTACACTTGAAGAGACAAAGGCTGCAGTAACGGTCGAAGCAAAGAAAGCGATTGATCAACAATGCAGATAGACGGCATACTGATAATTGATAAAGATAAAGGCCTGACAAGCCACGATGTTGTGGCTGCTATACGAAGGAAGTTCAATATTAAAAAAGTGGGACATGCGGGGACGTTGGATCCTAACGCTACCGGTGTTCTTGTTATGCTTTTGGGAAAAGGAACAAAACGTTCCGAAGACTTTCTGCAGGAAGAGAAAGAATATATCGCTACTATGAAACTGGGGGAAAGAACTGACTCGGCCGATTGCAAGGGAAAGCTTATTCAGGAACGTCCGGTTAATGTGACAGTCGAAGAAGTCAAGACCGCGGTCACTTCGTTTTATGGAGACATCGAACAGATCCCGCCCATGGTATCGGCCAAGAAGATCAGGGGTAAGCGGTTATATAAACTTGCGCGCAAGGGAATTGAGGTCGAAAGACAACCTAGAAAAATAAATATCTCCGAAATTGAAATTGAAAAAATAGAACTTCCCTATGTTGTTTTCAGGGTGGCTTGCAGCAAGGGCACATACATAAGGCAACTTGCGGACGATATCGGTGAAAAATTGGGATGCGGAGCGCATCTGACGGAACTAAGACGAACTAGGTCCGGAGAATTTACTTTAGAGAGAGCCATGCTCCTAGACACGGTCCTGGAACTGAGCGAAGATGGTTTGAATGAAAATATTATACGGATATAGAAATATAAAAGACGATCTCAAGAACCCTGTCGTAGCTATCGGCATGTTCGATGGCATACATCTCGGGCACAGAAAGATAATCAAACGAGTTCTGTTCGCAAAAAATAGAGGACAGGAAACAGCGGTTATTACTTTTGATCCGCATCCCCAGACCGTACTTCGTCCACATGATCCGAGACCCAGAATAATGTCTCTGGAGCACAGGCTTCGTATTCTGGGAGGAATGGGTATAGACGCGGTTGTCGTCATAAGTTTTACGGATTACATATCAATGATGAGTCCGGAGGATTTTATTAAAAAAGTTTTAGTTAAAGGAATTGGCGCTAAAAAAGTTTACGTGGGCAGTAATTTTCATTTCGGACGAGGAAAGTCAGGCAATGTAACCTCCCTGAAAAAAATTGGCCATGATAACGGGGTAGACATCCGGATTGTCGAGCCTGTAAAGCAAGGGTCCAGGATTATAAGCAGCACCTGGGTGCGGGCTCTTATTCGGGCGGGGAATATATACAAGGCCGCAAAACTTTTAAGGCGTCCGGTGTCAGTTCTTGGAACGGTTGTGAAGGGAGAGCAGAGGGGCAGGGAATTAGGCGTATCAACAGCAAATATAGATCCGCATCATGAGGCTATTCCAAAGCCCGGGGTGTATGCTGTAAAAGTTGAACTTCAGGGCAAGCTCTATAACGGTGTGCTGAATATCGGTTACAAGCCCACATTTTATGGTACAAAATTGAAATGCCGAAGAGAGCCCATAATCGAAGTGCACCTTGTAGGGTTTAATGGGTACCTTTATGGCAGTGATCTGGAGATATTTTTTGTGGGCAAGCTTAGAAGGGAAAAGAAGTTCAAAGACCAGGAGGCGCTTAAGCGGCAGATATTCAAAGATATGGCGAAAGCTGAGAGCCTGTTTTCCTGCACCCGTACAGTGGCCATGATAAAAAGGTATAAAAAGATATAACCCTTTCATTTATAAATATTTATCTATCCTAGCGTTAAAATACCCATATTATGTTTACAAATATATAATATTATGTTAGTATAAATTTCGTTTATAAGCTCAAATAGAAGCTAAAAACGTCCATATTGTAAAAAATACCTTAAGAAGGGGGTGAAAAAATGGCACTAGTAAAAGAGAAAAAACAGGAAATTATAGGAGATTATAAGCAGCATGATACGGATACGGGTTCTCCCGAGGTTCAGATCGCGCTTTTGAGTGAGCGTATCACAGGGTTGACTGAGCACTTCAAAAAGCACAAGAAGGACCACCATTCCAGAAGAGGTCTGTTGCTTCTCATAAACAAGAGAAGGAAGCTTCTTGCTTACTTGAAGAAGAATGATTCTGAAAAGTATCAGGAGACGATCCAGAAACTTGGGTTGAGAAAATAGTATTTGTAGAAGAAGACGAAGAGAGAAAAGAAGAAAAAAAGAAGAGAAGAAAAAAGGAAAAAAGGAAAAAATTATGAAAGAAGTAAGAGTAGAGCTTGGTAATAAAGAACTTATTATCGGCACAGGAAAATTGGCCAAGCAAGCCGATGGAGCAGTAACCGTACAGTACGGAGATACGTTGGTACTTGTAACTGCTTGTTGCTCAAAGAGCGCAAGAGAAGGGATGAGCTTTTTCCCTCTGACAGTTGAATACCAGGAAAAATTCTTTGCCGCGGGTAAAATACCGGGCGGATTTTTTAAAAGAGAGGGAAGGCCTACCCAGAAGAGTACCCTTACCTCCCGAATGATCGACAGGCCCATAAGGCCATTGTTCCCGGAGGGGATGAAGAATGAGGTGCAGGTTATAGTGACTGTGCTTTCACATGACGGGGAAAACGACGCGGATATACTTGGTATTATCGGCACATCAGTCGCTCTTACAATTTCTGATATTCCTTTCGACGGTCCAATTGCCGGAGCAAGGGTTGGATATATAAACGGTGAGTATGTCTTGAATCCCACTTTCACCCAGCTTAAAGAAAGTGAGTTTGAGGTCATCCTTGTAGTTAAA
>CAYWDJ010000073.1:0-8082 GCA_964457005.1 uncultured Planctomycetia bacterium | reverse complement strand
AGAACTTTATGGAAGACGTAAATGCTACAAGGCGTCAGTTCGCGAATGCGAGGTCCATCCTGGAAGCCCAGAGATACGTTGAGGTAAAGCGTGGATGGTGGATCTTCAGTTGGACTGAAAGGGTAGAGGTTCCAGGTGTAGCGGAAGCGATAAGCGATCTAACCCGCCAGGAAGCCGCGTATAACGCTCAGGTAGCAGAGCAGCTTGCTCTGCTGGATTCAGAACTCGCGTCAAAAAGGGACGATATACAAGCGGAAAAAGATACAATGCTTTTGGGCTATTCGTGGCAGGAAGACAGGATGATGGTAGCTATTGCGCATCAGGAAGCTATTCCGCTTTTGCATTATTACTACAGAACTATATTGGGGAGAGACACCGTAGAGGAAGAGATCAAAGCGGCCTTTAGGCAAATAAATTCGAATAACTTTTTTGCCGGTTTTATGAGTGAAGACTTTACTGATCTAGCTAGTTTTATCCTGGCCCTGAAAGGTGATATAGCGTCTACCGTCTACACTATGCTTTCAGACGCACTACAGGAAGTTATTTCGGGATTTATAGAGGGAGAGGCGATAGATGACGACACGACAGAATCTATAATGAACGAGATGGACGGAATAATAAGATCTGACACTTTTTACGACGACCTTTTAGCGGAGTATAATTCTCCGGGCGATCTGATAGGCACCTTTTCAGCTGTAACCCAGAGATGTTATGACTATTATCTTAATGTTGTGGCTGAATATGAGGGTGCATTTGATCTCGTTGATGTCGCAGAGAGACGATCGTATGAAGAAGAAATAGAAGGCCTAAGAATATGGCTCAATAGATGTCTTATCCAGGATAGGTACGCCGATATAATAGTCAGGGACAAGGACTATCCGGAGTTTGACGCCTCATTCTTAAAGAGTGATCTCGAGAATAGTGAGGAACATACATTCGCTATTAGTTTTAAGAGGAACGTAATAGACAGTATAAAAGTATTCTTCGATGAGTATGTTTCAAGCGAGGCATCAAGAACAACGCTTCTTGCGGAGCTGCTTCTTGATGAGAATGAAGTTGTAGACGTAACGGAACGTTTCAGAGCTGTTCTCTATGAGTGGCTGGAAGGCCAGGAGATACATTTTGGCAAAAGCGCGTTTGAGTCCATGAAAAAACTTCTCGAAGAGAAAGGTGTTGTTGTGTCTCTGGAAGAAGTTGCTCTGAAGTCTCTCTTGATAGATGTTCTTACGGGCATAACCGGACCGCTTACGGATATGGATATCACTATATCCATGTTCACTATGAGCAAGGTTTCCGAGATATACGGAGTCGATACTGACTGCGCCAGGATGACATATGATGACATTGTATCTTTAGGTACGCCCTTTTTAACATTGATCAATAAATATCATTATGTCACGGTTCTTTCTGTCACGGAAACAGAGGTGACTTATTGGGAAGAGAACCAGGGAGCGACAGGAGCTGAGGTAACAGTATCGCGAAAAGACTTCGAGGGAATGTGGCAGGGTAATGTTATAACAGACGCCTCTTATGATCAGACAAAACGTCTTGAAGCATCCGAAACAAAAAAAATAAAAGGCGCTTTCTTTGGACTGCTGATTGGCGCAATAATAGCGGTCATGAGTATGGCCGTTCAGGTAGTGGCAGCAGTCGTGACAGCTGTTATCGGCCTTGTAGGATCGCTTGTTACTATCGTTGGTAATCTCGCGGCCGGGCTTATCGGAGGGATCATAGAGCTGGGGAAAGGGCTGATGTTTGTAGGTAAAGCCTTTTTGGCTTCACTGGGTGTCGGCGCGGGAGCAGGCGCTGGAGCCGCCGCAGCGGAGGGCACAGCTATAGCGGCAGGCACCGCGGGCAGCGGGATGTGGCTTGGGACTCTTGTTCACAGCGCAACCACAACGCTTATTAAGGTGGGAGTCGGGTACGGGGTAAGCATAGGCCTGGAGTCGTTAGGAGTCGATCCAATAATATCAGGAATAGTCTCCAGTATTGTTACCGGAGGCGTAAGCGGGTTCTTAGGCCCAACAGGCGGGCTAGGCATGGCATTCAAAACTGCACTTCAATGGGGTGCATCAAGCGCGATAGGCCTCCTGGGACAGCATTTCGATCTTGATCCGGTGATAAGCGGCATATTGAGCATGACAACCAATGCCTTTAGGGGCGCATGGCTTAACCCGGATGTTACAACCTTTGCCGAAGCGATCGGGACGGTCGTGCAGGATGTCGGATGGGAACTTGCAGCCTATGGCGTGCAGTATGCTGGGATGTCTCTGGGGCTGGACCCAGGGATAGCTTCACTAGCCGCGCTTACTGTTAGAAGTTCGCTTCAGGCAGGGCTGTCAGGTATTGGCGGCGGCGGAAGTCCGGGTGATATGTGGGGCGCTTTTGTTACAGAACTTACCGAACCCGCCAATTTGGCTCTTGCCTTTAATGTTGTTGGAGACGCGTTACATTTACCACCGATGATAAATAATATGATCATAACCGCTGTTATGGGTGCCATAGACGGATTTAATGAAAATCCTGAAAACAGGATCACGGGTATGTTTAAAGGTATGCTTGATAACTTCTGGAATGCGAGTGTCAGGGCGTTAACTTTTGGCGCATATGATCCAGAACAAGGTGGTTGGAATAATAATATTCAGAAGGATTATGCTTTAATGAATTTAACACGTTTCATTGACGTAGTTATGGAGCAGGGGATAGAAGTCGCAATAGAGAACCATTTGGGCAATATTTTCAGGGATGAAGCGATCAGAGCTATTAATCAGAAGGGGGGGATCGCGGATTTTCTGACAGGGGATGCTGAGATGGTTCAGGAAGGAAATGTCTGGCTTAAAAAAATTAATGTCACCAATGAAGATAAGCTTTATTTGGACCCGGATACAGACAATATAGTGGGTAGAGATTATGGCGATATCAAAGAAAGAGGGGAATACGGGACAAATCCTTATACGGGAGGTTTTGGATTAATTGGTGGAACAATTGAGCAGGAAACAGGAAACGGCACAAGAATGGTTTGTTATGTGTCGAATTCAACGGTAATCGACAAAATGGAAGTATATGGTATCAGCGGAGGACATATCCAGGTACTGCCCACAAACAGAGAGACAGGGTTACAGCTAAACGAATACGGTATCCCGATTGGTGGTATCGTAATGGATTTTGAGAGGGGGAAACTTTATACATATGAGTATCGCGGCGATAGCATAGATTTTGAGCTGAATTTTGATGATCCGAATGTGGATGTGCAGGGTGTGCTTGATGTAGATTGGCCGAATTTGTCCAACGAAGAAAAAGAAGATGTAGTAAATTATTATATGGTGATGAATGGTATTGGTAATCAGAATCCTTATAATTCTCCAGGCTATATGTTCAATTTTGAAACAGATCTGGCAAATGCTGATCCTTTGACTACCACGGAAGGTATTGCCTTGATCCCTTTGTTCAATGACATGGTGCCTACAGTAACGGCAGATGATTTAGCAAAAGTAGTTGGCGATAAAGCCCCATTTTTGTTTGGTGAATTAAGGGATTATGGTGGGTATGTTGAAGAGGGAGTCGTGGCAGGCTCAGGCAAATTGACAAAAGAGTTCTATGGTCTCGAGGATGCGTCAGAGTTGCTTGTGTCGCCGGAGTTTTCTGACAAAAGAGAAGAAATTTCTAATTTTCTTAAAAATTTAAATCGTAGTTTATTTGATGATTTTATAAGAGATCCTATAAAGGGTATGAAGGACTGGCTAAAGACAGAACAAGTGGCAAACAAAATATATCAAAATATGCAAAAAGAATATGGAGAGATATTCCCGGAAGGTATGACGGGACTATGTTACAGCGGATCGGGTGATCCGTTCGTACATCTTCTAAATACTAAGAGAGATTTAGATGTCAGTTCGTTGGTGTTAGTAGGGACGCCTGTAAAAGCGGGAAGGTATATAGAAAATACAAAAGTCAAAACAGTTGTAAATATTTTTGGTGAAGATGATTTGTTCTGGTATATGAATACATTTGCCAGAAGAGAATTGACTGATAATGGTGATTTTTTGTTTCGAAATAATCCGGGACAAATCAATGAATTTGCTATAGAATTGAAGGGAGTCAATCATACCCATTATTTTTATGACCCCACTGAGCCAACGGGTAATATTGAACTAAAGAAGAGGGCATCAAAGTTTATTGCAGAAGTAACGCGGCGGGCTAACGATAAAAACAGTTTAGAGCAGTTTTTAAATGCTACCCCTGGAGTCAAAAAAGACTCCGTTGGTAAATACATAGTTGACCTAGAAAAGGTGGTGTATTAATGAAGAAAAAAACGGTACTCATAATATCTCTTACGGTTCTGATTATGCTATTTTTCGGGGTTCAGGTTTCAATGCTTAAAAAAAACAAGAAATCAAACATGATCGTTACTACAGGGCTAACAAGGGGGCAATCAGATTATTTTCAAGAGCAGATGAAAGAAGTGGGTGTGCAGTATGGGTATATAGAAAAGGGTAATAGGTATTTAAAAAATGGGGACATTGAATCCGCAATAAAAATGTTTGAAACAGCAGAAAAAAATGCCTATTCTCACTCAACTAAAGCGGAGGCATTATTTCATTTATCTAACGCGTATGAGAAAAAAGGAGATTTTGAGAAAGCGTTAGAATACACTATAGTGTATAGAGATGAATACGTTAATGATTGGGCGAGAGGCCCGATAAATGAACGTGCTAGATATCTTGAATATGCAGTAGCTGGTGAATACGAGTTGACAATAGAACACGCCCAAAAAGCAGTTGAGGCAGATGTTAAGATAAATGTTGATCAAAAACCAAGGGAAGATTATCTCGAGCGCCTCAATGACCTCAAATCATCAAAAGCTTACATCGAGAGTTTGAAATCGAGGTAAATCGTGAAATCGGGTAAATCGTGGAAATCGGGGGACACAATACTTAATTAAAACGGGTAAATCGGGGGACACAATACTTAATTAATGTGAGAATTGAAAGGATCTAGTGTATAAGGTATGCCAAGAATTGCTAGAGTTATCGCCATAGGATATCCCCACCACATAGTACAAAGAGGTAATCGTCGTCAGGAAGTGTTCTTTAAGGATGAAGATTATCGAGAGTATTTGAAAATACTTAGAGAATATTCCAATAAAAACAAATTGTCGATTGTTGCATATTGCTTGATGCCTAATCATGTACACCTAATAGTGATTCCGGAAACAAAAGAAGGGCTTGCAAGGGCTATAGGAGAGACGCATAGAAACTATACTAGGATGATAAATTTCAGGGAGAAATGGCGCGGGTATCTATGGCAAGGAAGGTTTAGTTCTTATGTTATGGATGAAAAATATTTGTATTCAGCAGCTAAATACATTCTAAATAACCCCGTAAAAGCAAAAATAGTAAAGATGGCTGAAGAGTATAGGTGGTCTAGTATTCAACACCACTTAGGCAGAGAGAATATTCCATATATTAGCGATGATATGTTGCAAGGGATTGTAGATGATTGGGGTACGTATTTAATGGGCGACGTTAAGAAAGAAGATGTGGAAACAATGAGGAGGCATGAGAGAACAGGGCGTCCGCTTGGAGATAAAACTTTTATAGGGAAGCTTGAAAAGAATCTAGGGATAATCTTGAAGAAGAAGAAACCGGGACCGAAGAAGATAGCTGCTAATTAAGTATTGTGTCCCCCGAATTCTCCCCCGAATTCGCATTCAAGGGCTTGAATGAGAGCCGATTGTATGATATACTTGATATGGTTAGTTAAAAAGACCAGTTTGATTAAGCGACCATATCGGAGGCAAAGATGACCAATTTAACAACAACAAAAGCGAAAGAACAATTTACTTCCATAGTCAGGAAAGCTCATACTCTTGGAGAGAAGTTTATTATTACTCACAGAGGGGAGAAGTATGGAGTTTTGATGGATTCGGAAGAATATGAAGGACTGATAGAAACTTTAGATATTTTGAAAGATTCCAAGTTGGCAAAGGAGATATCTGAATCTCTGAAAGAGATGAAAGATGGCAAAATAGTGTCATTCGAGAAAATTGTTGGAAGAGAGCAGAAGAAATAATGAGAAAAAAAGTTTATTCAATATTCTTTACAAAATCTTCAAAAAAGCAGTTTCAATCCCTTCCCCAAAAGGTGCAAAACGAGGTGGCCCTTATATTAGAAGAAATAGCTCGAGATCCTTTGATTGGTAAGCCCCTTCAAGGGGCTTTAAAGGGGCTTCGAGCAAAGAGGGTTGGAATATTCAGGATAGTGTATAAGCAGGAGAAGGCCCAGCTCGTTATAATCATAATTGGAATCGGACACAGAAAAGGTGTTTATAGAAATAAATAGAAGACTTTAAACCATTTTCGACTTGATGTCTTATACAGCTCAAGTCTAAGATGACACTATATATAGTGGAAGATGAAGACGTAGAAACCTGACGTTGACACTAATCCACCCCTATGCTACAATGCCCGAATCATGAAACCGGTAAGCGAACAATTAAAATTAATAGAAAGAGGGACGGACGAAATAATAAGCGCCGATGAGCTCAAAAAGAAGCTCTCTAAAGGCAAACCCCTTATTATTAAGGCCGGGTTTGACCCCTCCGCGCCGGATATACATTTGGGACATACCGTGCTCCTGCGTAAGATGAAACATTTTCAGGATCTGGGGCATACAGTATGTTTTCTCATAGGCGACTTTACCGGCAGAATAGGCGACCCTTCGGGTAAGTCAAAGCTGCGTAAACAGCTTACAGCTGAAGCGGTTAAAGAAAACGCCAAAACCTACAAAAAACAGATATTTAAGATACTTGATCAAGATAAAACAAAAGTAGTTTTTAATTCCAAGTGGTGTGCCAAGCTGGGAGAGGAAGGGTTGTTTGACCTGTCCTCAAGGTATACGGTGGCACGGATGCTTGAGAGAGATGATTTCTCAAAAAGATATTCATCAAATGCCCCTATCAGTATACTCGAGTTTTTGTATCCGCTTCTTCAGGGATATGATTCAGTAGTCATGGAATCCGACGTAGAGCTGGGAGGTACGGACCAGAAATTCAACCTTTTGGTCGGTAGAGGCCTGCAGAAAAATTACGGCGTCGACCCGGAGGTCGTTCCGTATCTGCAAAAGAGTATTGATGCTTTCAGGGAAAGCATCGGCAGAAAGCCCGAGAAACATATCAATTTTGGATCACAGGTCATAATGACAATGCCTATACTGGAGGGCCTTGACGGCGTCGATAAGATGTCTAAGTCCCTTAATAATTATGTAGGTATAGACGAATCTCCGGACGAGATGTTCGGAAAGCTGATGTCTATATCAGACGACCTTATGTGGAGATATTATGAGCTGCTTACAGATGTAGATCACGCTTCCATTAAAAAGGATGTTGAGGCAGAAAAGGCCCATCCTAAAGAAGTGAAGGCCGATCTGGCCAAAACTATCATAGGGGAATACTACTCTGAAGATAAGGCTCTTGCGGCCAAGGTGAATTTTGACGCTGTATTTGCCAAGAAAGAGGTTCCTGCGGATATTGAAGATATTGCCATCAATAAGGATAATATAGGTATAGTTGACCTTGTTATAGAGGCGGGTTTTGCCAAATCATCGAGCGAGGCTAGGCGTCTGGTACAGCAGAACGCTGTATCCCTGGACGGCGAAAAAGTGGGAGGGGTTAAGCAAATAGTGAAAATAACCTCAGAAGGTAATATCCTCAAGGTCGGGAAACGTAGGTTTGGTAGGGTTTTCAGAGCCTAAAACTTTTTTTTAAAAAAGTGTTGACATTCCTGGCAATATGTGTAGAATTACATCTACGCCATGAGGCGGAATTCTTTGATAGATTGATGTTAGTTTGACGCTCCCCGGATTATAAGGTATACTTACAGGTAGCCGATAAATAATTCGGGTAGTTGATAACTATCAGATATTTTTCGAAATGTTGCAGAAAAGACAGCATCATTTGATGGGTTTTTTTGTGCAATTTTGATCTTTGAAATAAATAACCACAAAACACATGAGCCAATGAACTTTTAATTGGAGAGTTTGATCCTGGCTCAGAACGAACGCTGGCGGCGTGGATTAGGCATGC
>CAYWDJ010000072.1:0-8115 GCA_964457005.1 uncultured Planctomycetia bacterium | reverse complement strand
AGATGCTCAGGCACATTAGAGCCGAGATATTCGCGGGCAAGTTCTCGACCATAGAACGCATGATAAAGATGTGTAAATATCTAAACAGGAGTACGAAAGACCATAAAGATCTTCTGCTAGATTTCGCGACTACCAAAAATGCGCGGTTAGCGGATTTCGCTAAGAAAGTTACGGAAGCGAAACAAAACAGCAAAAACCTGGATGAGACAATAAACAAGATCTTTGTCCTCGCGGATGATTATCTGGGTAAAAGCTGGGCAGGTGATCCTGTCGTGGCACTTAAGAAACTGGCTAATAGATGTGACCATGAGATACGTCATAATATTTCCGAAGCTGTCGAGTTTCATAATAAAAGGATCGATGATATTAAAGATCCAGCTAAAAAGGCTGAAGAGTATGAGTGGATGAAAGATGTCCTTGAGAAAGAGAAGAGCGCGTACGATCATGATAAATTACAATTTCCCGATGATGCCCAGAAAGTTCTCGACCAATACAAGGGTGCCAGTGAAGCGTATAAATTTTTTGGCGAAAAGGCGATCGATTATATAAAATTCATGTCCGATAAGGCCGGAAGCACCAAGATGGCAATGGCATATCTTTTGAATAAGGCCGATCATAATATTGATAAGGTGAATAATTTCCTGGACTATCTTGATAACAAGACCATAGAAAAGATACGGAACAGTGATATCTCTATTAAAGTGGTGGATGGACGGAAGACGTTGTATAAAGTGAGCATAGGTTCTATCAATCAGTCTTTGAATAATTCCGTTCTTGGAAAGATCGGGAACAACACAGCATTCAAAGGATTTAATCTCGGACAGGAAGCATACGCGTATTACAATGCATATGCTAATGCGGATAGCCCGGAGCAGGCATTCTCAAACATAGCTACAGAAGTTTTCAGGCGCCGGGTCCCGGGTGGTGGTATGGCCGAAGCGGTTATTATGGAGAACTATACAAGAGCAGGAATAGAGGTAGCGTATATGATATTTCCGCCACTGGCCATTCCTGAGGCCATTTATGGTATAGGCGTTCAGATAAAAGATGCAGGTGTAGATTATTACTGGAGCAGTGAGCTTGACAGCTTGACAGAAGATATATATGCTTATGCTTCATTCAAGCCCGTACCAGGGAGCAAAGGCGCTAAATGGAAGCTTACAGCTTTAAGAGATTCAAGCGGGTTTGCATACAAAAGTCTCCAGCAGTTCATACTTCAGGATGAACATGTAAATAAGATCTTTTATACAGCTGTTGAGACAGATCCTCTTCTTAATCAGATCAAGGAACTCATCAATCATCCAAGTGTAGGCCCCGATACAAAATACGGAAAGAAAATGAAACTTCAGTATGATGAAAGGGAGATCGCGGCGTCTGAAGATCTTCTTCAAAAATTAATAAAGTCTTTGGAGGAGAGAATGGCGGCCGAGGCTTTGGGCCAGGGCATTGGCAAAAAGCGCATGGAAGATATCCGCGAGGAGTTGGCCTGCGGAAACAAACTTCTTGTTCCGGCATCCGGGGAGGTTGAGGTTGACGGGGAGATGTACCGCCAGGCGATGCTTGATTTTGAGACGCATATGGAGGCTGTTAATAAAATTAATGAATTGTCGGAGAAGATCGGAACTGAGCTAAAGCCATATAAACCCGTATGTAATCTGGACAGCCTGAAGATGGCTGCAGAAACTAATCCGGGATTTGCTACACGCTACAATGCGATGATCGAAGAGGTTGAGGAAGAGCTTACTAAGATAAAGGGCAGTTTCAGCTGGGATGATAAGAACGATAAAAAAGACATGAAGGACCTTATGGAATACCGGAAACTTATGGATCCGGACCTCAGCAATCAGCATGATCTTTGGAAAGAAAAATATCAGGAGACATTGAAGAAGATCAAGGACAGGTATACGGCGACAGTTGAAGATATTGTGATCCTGCCGGAAGACGAGGATATCTTTGAAGGTGAAGAGGTTAAGCTAGAGGCAAAATTCGAGCTTAAAGAAAAGGAAGATACAAAGTATCTTTGGACCATAAGCGGAGTAGAATATGAGGACCTTGAAGGACAGGGAGAGGAAAAAGCCACGCTGAAACCGACAAGTGACGGTACCCTATCGGTTACTTTCGAGATAAAAAGAGGCGACGACACTATCGGTGAAAGAAAAGAAACGGTTGAGGTATATGCCGTTACGCTTGATGGGCTCACCCTGGAGTTTGACGGCAAAGATTACCTTGATGAGGACAACGATACTGTGCAGCTTAAGGCTATTACAGATTATTCGGATGGAAGCTATGCGGATGTTACAGAAGACGTTTCATGGGACATCGTTTCCGGGGACAATGTCGAAGTTGACGCTAAGGGTAAAGTTGTGTTGACAGAGACTAAAACTTATACGCCTTTCGAAGGGGCGACCGTAACGGTTAAAGCGTCATATGAAGATAAAACCGCGGAGATAGAAATACCGCTTGAACTTGCTTTGAGCGACCTGGGGTCATACTGGGAAATATCACCTAAGTATCCGGAGATCCCTCTTGATTCTGATCCTCACGGTATTGAAGTTAAATTCAAGGCTATTACTGACGACCCTGACAATAATGATAAGCGAATGTTTAAGTGGACATTCCAGAAAGAAGATGGGTCAGAAGAGGAGGTAGAAGGTTTTGAAGCAACTCAGTTTTATTCCGAACTGGGAGTATATGGCGTACTTCTTACTGTCACTGATGAGTGGGGGAATGTAGATGAAGAACATGAAACAATAGCCATAGAAGAAGAATATCTGGATGAAGAGATCCCGGAAGAAAATGAAGAAATCGAAGTTGAGGAAGGCGCAAAGTTCGAAACACCGACAGGGAATATGAACCTTTATAAAGGAGATGTAAAAGGAACTAATCTAACTGTAGAAAGGTATGACTGGAAAACTCCTTTGAACAAGAATGCGGGGTTCGTAAAAGGCCAGCGTTTTAGTTATATGAATGTAGGATATTTTAATGAGTCATCCTGCCTGCAAACGGGCCCCATAGAACAAGGTACGGCCTTTAACCCGGGATATCTGATCTATTATAGTGGTGCGGATAAAAGCCTGCATTATGCTGTTTTGGGGGCCGGGCAGGAAACAAGAATATCGAGCGCGTTCGTGAGTGAGAAAGGTGATTACTCTCATTCAGGCGTGATAAATGAATCTTATGGCAAAGTCGTAAAGGAAAGTATCAAGATCACAAAAATATCACCAAGGGGATACGGGATTTCCTGGACGGATATAGATGGGTTCCAGTGGACTGCTACTGTGAATAAGTACGGAGGGTATAGCGACGTTGAATTTCTGGCAAAAGATGAAGAACAGTCGTTTGGGAATAAGAATAAATATGTAGGTAAATTTACTGGCGGACAGAAAAAACTTGTTGTGAAGCGTTTTGACTGGGAGACGCCCATGAACAAGAAAGCCGGGTTTGGAATGGAGCCTGCAAGGACCTGGCAGTATGTTAATGCAGGATACTGGAAAGGAAGTACTTGTTTGAAAGCAGGTCCTTCGGAACCGCCTTCAAAGCTAAACCCCGGATATGTCATATATTATGATGATTTGAGGCAGGGTGTTGCCTATGCTGTTCTTGGAGACAAGCCAAAAGTTTTGCAGACGAGCGCCTATTCTAAAACAAGGCCGGATTTTTCTCATTCGGGACTTATCGGTGAATCTGTAAACAAGGCAAAAAAAGACAGCATAATGATCTCGGAGGCTCTGTCCCGGTCTTTCAGGGTGCAATGGACAGATATGGAAGGGGCTGTCCACACTGCCATAGTATGGAAATACGCAGATAATGGAGGATATACATATGAAGGGAAGGACGCAGAAAAAGAGAAGTCCAGCCTTCTTGCTGAACAGATAGCCAATGATATGCAGGGTATGATGGATGAGGAAAATGAAGGCCTGGTAAGCAATGAAGAGCTTAAGATGATGATAGAGGAAGAACTCCAAAAAATGCAAGAAGAGGAAGATTCGGTGGAGAAGCTAGCGCGCGAAAAAGCCAGGAAAGATTCCGAGAAAAGATCAGTAGATGATAAAAAAGTGGATGAAAATAAAGCCGCTGATAATGTGGGACAGAAACTAAAAAGCACTCTGGATCAGAGGGGTAAAAGGATAGTAGAGATAGACGATATGACAGTTAAGCATCATAAGCGTCTTTTGCCTAACGGTTGGATAGACGTAGAGTTCGACTATATAGAGATTGCCAGGTCTACCGTGGAGATGCCGTTACTGGAGATCGTTGAGTATAAACATAGCAGGTACAATCGTGGTGAGGTTCCCGATGCCATGGGTCAGGACCTGGTTGAAAAGTACTTTGGAGATAAACATGGGTCTTTTGGGGTGTGGGAATTTTTTGAAAATTTTGCCACAGTTGATAAATGGACAAAGGTATTGGCGCATGGCGAGTCCAGGGATTATGACGAGGAAGACGGGACGTTATCCAGCATAGCCACATATGTTAAAGGGGTCAGGCACGGGCCATATAAGAGTCACTGGAGTAATAACAGTAGGTATCCCACAGGTGATTGGGAGGTTAGCAATTACGTTAACGGAGTGCAACACGGTCCGGTACAATATTATCATGGTATTAACAACGGCGTATTGTTTGGAACAGGCCAGTATTCTAATGGCAAGCAGGCAGGCAAATGGATAATTCAATATGATGATGGCGCGAAGGGCATAACATATTATGAAAATGGAATGAAAAAATGGGAAGATCTTGGCATGTATATATGTTATTACGATTCCAACGGTATGGTGAAAAATAGCGTGCTAAAAAACAACCAGTAACTTTAAGAAAAGGAAAAATGGGCCTTCTGCTAAAAATATACTCGTTTTCTTTGTTTTTATAGATATGTCAGGTACAATAGACCTATTGTGTTCTGTTAAAGAAGGGGAATAATTCGCTAAAGGAGTAGATATGACCATAGAAAAGTATGAACCGACACATGATAATGTGCTCGGGTTCTCAATAGAGGGTAAGCTGACAAAAGAGGATATACAGGATTTTCTGCCGGAAATGGAAGAAGCGGTCAAGAAGGCCCATAAGAAACTCAGGCTTTTGGTCGATGTTAACGAGATGCATGGGGCAAATATGAAGTCAGAATGGGAATTATTTGAATTTCTGAAGCATCACATGGAAGACATCGAGTATATAGCCGTGGTCGGAGCCCATTCCTGGAACAAGGTAATGAGTGAGATCCTTTCTGAATCGGTTTTTATTATGGCTGAAACACGGTATTTTAAGATCAAAGAAATAGATGATGCCTGGACATGGCTCAACACCTCTGACCACCCCAGCCATATACCCGTACGCAGGGTCATTAGCAGTGACAAGGGCCTCTTTACGAAGTACGGGTCGCCAGATTACATCTAAAAGAGCATTCCATAGTCTTTATTCTATAATCCTTGAATTTGGTCAAGATACATACTACAATATCTATACCAATATAACAATTATACGAGAAGAGGAGGGTAAAAAGTGTCGAATGAACTTGATCTTAGCAGTCCTGCCGTGTTTATCGGGAAACAGGGAAACGGTGTAATAAGTTTTGGATCCGGTCAGCCGGATCTTCCGCCGCCTGAAGAGGCAATAGAGGGGGTTGAGATAAGGAAAGACCTGAGATATGGTCTTATTCAGGGAGAATCCGCACTCAGAGAGCTCTTGTCGAAAGAATATCCAAACTCAACAGCCGACAATTTTGTTATAACAAACGGCGCTTCTGAAGCGCTTGATCTTGTATTTCGCTCTCTCGCACCGGGGAAGGTGCTGGTCCCCAGGCCGTATTACTATTCTTATCCGCATATAATCAATCTTGCGGGGATGGAGCCTGTGTATACGGATCTTATTGATGGCAGGATAGACCTCGATGATTTTAAGAAAAAGATAAAGAGCTGTAAGGCAGTTCTTATTAATTCTCCATCTAACCCTACAGGATGCGTAGAATCCATAGAGACTTTGAAGGAGATAGAGAAAATAACCGCTGAACTCGGCGTGTACGTTATTTCGGACGAGGTATATAAAGATCTTATATACGAGCGGGAAAATTATTATATTAAGGGTAATCATGTTATTACGATCAACTCGTTCTCCAAGACCTATGCTATGTGCGGAGTTAGGGTCGGATATCTGTGGAGCAGCGACCAGAAAATAGCGAATGACGTTATTGCCATTAAGACCCATACTTCTATGAATACTAATCTTGTGGGGCAGGATATGGCGCTTCGAGCTATGTCCGCGCCTAAAGAGTATACTGAAACCCAGAAAAATATATGGCGCGAGAGACGTGACATTATTTACAAAGGTTTTTGCGACCTGGGGTTTGAACTGTGGAAACCCGAGGGAGCTTTTTACATCTTTCCAAAATGTAAGAATGCCCGTGAGTTTGTTAAAACGCTTTACACCGAGTACAATGTTATTGCCTATCTGGGAGAGTGGTTCGGAGCTCCCGACCACATAAGGCTCAGCTACGCCCTTGACGCAAGCGAGATAGCCGAAGGACTGGATAGAATAAAACAGGCAATGGAAAAAGTTCGTTGTTTATAAGGGGACAACAGGAGGAGCCGTGAGAAGACCCTTCAAAAAGATCCTTGACCAGTGGAATGCCGCAAAAAAAGGGCGCAGACCCGTACCTTTCGATATGCAAGGCAAGGCGGAGATCCCCGACATAGCAGGCCTCAGGGGTTTTGGTGATGAGCCCGATGAAGGTTTTATCCGAGACTGTCTTGAATCCATAAACCAGGAGATGCCGGAAGAGTTCCCCCTAACTAAAGATGGTAAAAAAGATTATTCATTTCTGGCTATATCCGGAGGCTCATCCAATGGTGCTTACGGCGCCGGAGTTCTCAAAGGCTGGACCGCGCATGGAACAAGACCAAAATTCAAGATAGTGACAGGCGTGAGTACCGGAGGGTTACTTGCTCCGCCCGCATTTCTTGGAGGCGAATATGACCATGTAATAGAAAAGTTCTATACGACTGTTTCGACCAAGGATATTTTTATAGCAAAACCTATTCGCGGCCTTTTTGCAAGTTCCGTTGCGACCACAGCTCCCTTAATGAAGATCATCAAAGAAAATTATACCCAGGAGATACTTGACGCGATAGCAGTAGAACATAATAAGGGAAGAAGACTGTATCTAGGAACAACTAACCTTGATTCACAGCGCATGGTGTTGTGGAATATTGGAAAAATGGCAACCTCTGGAAACGGACAGGCATTAGACTTGTTTCATAAAGTTTTACTCGCGTCCGCGTCGATACCGATCCTTTTTCCGCCTGTATTTTTTGAAGTCGAAGCGAATCGTGAGAGGTATGATGAAATGCATGTGGATGGGAGCGCGGTGTCCCAGGTCTTTTTTCTGTATGGCATTTTGGAGGGGTTACAAGAGGCGGCGCAGGCGGAAGGTATGCTAAAGAAAGATTCGGAAGCCGGATCTTATATAAAACGTATAATGCATGCTTTGAAAGGGGAAGGGTTTAGCCATGATAAAGGACTTGCGGTAAACAATATAAACCTATATGTCATCCGAAACGGTTATCTCGAATCAAAATGGAAACCCGTAAAAAACAATATACCTGCAATAGCTGAACGTTCGGTAGAGACAATGATCAATGCCCAGGTTATGGGCGACATATTGAGATTGTTTTTTATAGCAAGAGCGAAAGGCAATAAATTTAAACTTGCCTACATGCCGGAGTCATTTGAATCAAAGGCAAAGGAAATGTTCGATCCAAAAGATATGAAGCGTCTTTTTGACGTGGGATATGACCAGGCTTCCAAAGGGTACCCTTGGATGGAAACGCCGCCGAAACTCGATGCCATGTCTAGCGCTAAGATGTAAAGTAACTGAAAGGGACGGATAAAATAAAAAAATTGTTTATGGATGGAAATGCCCGGACTGTGATCTTTTTGTTGAAGAAAGGTAGAGTTTAGGTGAATGTAAAAAAAGAGAAGGAGAAAAGCATGAAAAAGGTATTAGCGTTGATGTTAGTGTTTACAATGTTTGTTGGTGTGTTTACCATGTGTGTGGAAGCGAAAGCCGCAGAGCATCCAGGTGCCAATATAAGCCAGGACTCTGTGATCGATCGCGCCGGCGAC
>CAYWDJ010000071.1:0-8154 GCA_964457005.1 uncultured Planctomycetia bacterium | reverse complement strand
GGACTCTCCGCCGAGAGATTCGACCAGGTCTTTCGCTTCCGAGCGGCTTATCGTGGTGAGAGACCCGGTAAATACTATCTTTTTACCGGCTAGCTTGCCCTCGGAAACTGATTTTTTGTCGAGGATCTTAACTCCTGTATCTCTGATTTTACTTATCTCATTAATATTATTATTATTGCTAAAAAAGTCTATTATACACTCCGCTATCTCCGGCCCTATTTCATTTATTCCAACAAGGTCATCCCGGGTCGCCTCAATAAGATTTGATAATGTGTTGAATTTTTTAGCTAAAAGGGTAGCTATATGCTTCCCAACGTTCTTTATGCCAAGCCCAAAAACAAATCGCTCAAGCGGGATCTTTTTTGCTTTTTCTATGGCATTTAGAAGATTATCTGTCTTCTTCTCTTTCCACCCTTCAAGGCTGAGTATGTCTTCCCGTTTTAATTTATAGATATCGGACATTCCCTCTATAAGTCCCTGCTCATAAAAAAGCCTTACCGTTTTATCTGAGAACCCGTCTATGTCTACCGCCCCTTTCGAAGAATAATGTATTATTGATTCCTGCAGCTGCGCGTGGCAAGTGAGTCCCGCGGGGCATCTATAAAAAACATCTTCCTTTACTATCTTCGTCCCGCAACTTGGACATTCGCAAGGCATCTTAAAGGCCTTTTCTTTCCCCGTCCTTTTAGTTTCAATAACTTCTGCAACATACGGTATCACATCACCGGCGCGTTCTATTTTTACATAGTCGCCTATCTTTACGCCCAATCTCTCAACCTGATCCATATTATGGAGCGTAGCCCTTGAAACCGTCACACCCCCGACCTCTACGGACTGGAGAAGAGCAAGAGGAGTAAGAACGCCTGTCCTGCCTACCTGCACTATAATATCTTCCACCCTGGTGACTTCCCTGCGCGGTTTGAATTTGTACGCGACCGCCCATCTTGGATTAGTGGCACGGGCACCTAGCTGCGTCTGGCCGGCAAACCTGCTCACCTTAAAGACGACGCCGTCTATCTCATAGTTAAGATCGTCACGTTTTTCTTCAAGTCCATGATGATACTTGATCGCCGCCTGTATGTCCTTACAGAATTTTGTGCTGGGAGATATCTGAAAACCGAGATCTCCTAGAAACTTTAAGGCCTCTTCCTGCGTATCCGGCAGACCCTCTGATATAGCAAGAATGCGGTAACAATATACATTAAGTTTTCTCTCAGCCGTTATCCTGTGATCCAGCTGCCGCATAGAACCGGCGGCGACATTACGCGGATTGGCAAAAGTATCTTTTCCCTCAGCAGCCTGTCGCTTATTAAGAGCATTGAAGTCTTTTATATGCATCATGACTTCACCTCTCACGGCCAGAAGTTCCGGAGGATTGTCAGTCTTTAACTTACGCGGCACACTTGGTATCGTTTTCAGATTTGCAGTAACGTCTTCTCCCACAGACCCGTTCCCCCTCGTTGCACCCCTTACAAAAACACCTTTTTCATAAACAAGTTCTATGCTCAGGCCGTCAAGCTTCGGCTCGCATACATATCCAACCGTATCCCCAAGCTCCTTTTTACAACTCTGATCAAAATGCTCCGCACCCGCTTCGTCATTAACGCTATCAAGGCTGAGCATGGGAGCTGTATGTTCGATTTTGACGAACTTGTCAGGTATGGCCGCGCCAACTGTCTGCGTGGGAGAATCCGAAGAAAAGTATTCAGGATGCTCCGCCTCAAGAGCCTTAAGCTCTCTTGAAAGTTCATCATACTTACCGTCCGAGATCTCCGGCGCGCCTTTTGTATAATAAAGGTCGTTATGCCGCCTGAGTTCTTGCCTGAGTTCCTCTATTTTCTGTTTTATATCTTGCGTCATTGTTCTCCACAATTTACAGCTTACAGCTTATATCTTATAGCTTACAGCTTACAGCTTATAGCTTACAGCTTACAGCTTACAAAGTTCTTTCATCATATGTTATCATGTCATCCCCGCAAAGCATGTCATCCCCGCGAAAGTGGGGATCTATTTTCTTTTTTACAGCTTACAGCTTACAGCTTATAGCTTACAGCTTACAGCTTACAGCTTATAGCTTACAGCTTACAGCTTACAAAGTTCCTTCATCATTTTAGCAAAAGAATACGTATTTAACACATCTTTCTTTTCAAGCCATGCCCTCCTGGCCGTCATTACACCGTACTTCATCTTGTCCATTTGGGCAGCCTCATGGGCGTCCGTATTTATTACGAACCTGGCTCCAAGCTCTTTAGCCCTTATACAGTTATTGTCGTTAAGATCTATGCGCTCGCCGTGCGTGTTTATTTCCAGGAACACATTATTCTCAGCGGCCTTTTTAAATATCCTGTCAAAATCAAGCTGCAAAGGTTTTCTTGTTGTAATAAGCCGTCCCGATGGATGCGCCAGGAAGTTCACATATTTATTATCCAGAGCCCGGAGAACCCTGCCTGTCTGTTTTTCAAGATCCAGGGTAAACTGTGAATGTATAGCGGCTATTACCACATCCAGCTCTTTGAGAACAGTATCCGGATAATCAAGAGTACCGTCGCCGAGCATATCCACCTCTGCACCGACTATTATCTTTATATTCTTCTCTTTGGACGCGGCTTTCCTGACGGCTTCAATATGTTTCATAAGTCTTTTCTCATCCATGCCGTTAGCTATGCGTACAAGCTGTGAATGATTAGTTATAGCAATATATTTATGGCCCTTACTTTTTGCCTTTTCTATTATTTCTTCTAGAGAAGACTTCCCGTCCGTTTCATCGGTATGAAGATGAAGGTCCCCTTTAATACTTTTCATATCTATAAGATCTTCGGGTATCCTGTTTTCAAGAGCAGCCTCTATTTCCCCCCTGTTCTCCCTGAGTTCGGGCGGGATCCACTCCATGCCGAGTTTTTTATATAAGTCTTCTTCTGTCTTGCCGGCTATCATTGTCTCCCGGCCGGCCTTTGAAATAGAAAAAACTCCGTACTCGCTTACCTTCCAGTTCTTTTTCTTAGCAATTTGCCTTAATTTGATATTGTGCTGCTGCGACCCGGTAAAGTATACATGCGCCGCCCCGAAACATTTATCATCAACAACACGCAGGTCAACCTGAGGCCCTTCTTTGATGGATATGCTGGACTTTGTCTTGCCCCGGGCAATTATGTTTTCAACATTGGAATAATTTACGAAAAGATCCATGGCCTTCTCTACATCTTTTGCAGCTGTAAGGATATCAATATCTCCTACGGTCTCCCTGCCGCGTCTCAAACTCCCGGCCTTTTCTATCTTTTTAAAAAGCTTTGATGCTTTTAAATGATCTATGATCTCATCCGCCCAGGCGTCCGCCACAGTGAGAAGCATCCTTCCTTCTCTTTCCCTGAAGTGAGATATGCCGTCTAAAAGTTTATCCTGGGTTTTCTCTCCCATTCCTTCCAAAGCGGCAAGCTTACCGTTCTTGCACACTTTTTCAAGATCATTCATACTCTCAACCCCCAGCTCAGCCCTAAGCTTTTTGAGCTTCTTGGGGCCCAGGCCCGCGATGTCCAATAGATCCAGAAACCCGGGCTTGAACTCTTTCATGAGATCATCGTAATACTTAAGCCCGCCTGTCGCCATCATTTCTATTATCTTTTCTTTGAGATCTTTTCCGATTCCGGGGATATCGCCTATGTTATCCGGGCCTTCCGTATATACGTCATGAAGTGCGCGCGGAAGGTTCATAACATTCTGCGCGGCTGTGCGATATGCACGTATTTTAAAAACATTCTCGTCTTTTACCTCGAGCATGTCGGCAATACGTAAAAATATAGTGGCAACCTGTTGATTGTTCATGGGTAGGACTGTTATCTACTTTTCCCGCTTTTCCTCGCATGGAACGCAGTCTTTCGCGTAAGGTACTATATCCAACCGTTCTACCGGGATCCGGCAGCCGCAATCAAGACAGCGCCCATATGTTCCATCGGCCATTCGCTGCATGGCGTCTTCGACCAGATGTATCCTGTCTTCGGCCATACTTCCTTCTTGTTCTATCACATCCATGTCTTCTCTGAGACTGAGATCATCTTCAGTATTCTTTGAAAGTTCATGGCGAAGCTCACCCGTACCCGTCTTTAAATCTCCCGCAAGCGTTTTGTGGAGATCTTTCAGCTTTTTCTCAAGCTGTTCCATTTCTTCCCTGGAAAGCATTCCTTCTTGAGCGCACATATTACTCCTCTTCTCTCTGTATTTTATCCAGATACATATCCGCCTCAATCCTGCTTTTAAAAGCGATGAGATCCGGGATTATTTTGGAAACTTCGAACACCTTCCGTATCTTAGGCTGGAGATTTGTTAATGTAAGCTCTCCGCCCGCCGTCTCCACCTTCTTCCTTAGCCTTAGTACGACACTAAGCCCCATACTGCTTATATAGTTAACCCCTTCCATGTCGAGAACGACTGCCTTGCATTCGTGCCCCACCGTATCACGTGTCTTATCTTCAAATATCCTGTAGGTGATAGTATCCAACGGGCCCGCCAGGGTTATAATAATACATTGTTCATCTTTTTTTTCAATATTAACTGAAAGCGGCATATCTTCCTCCCTTTATACCTTTATATGCTCCTCTAGATCATGTTCCTGCATACTAAGAGCGTCCTCAAGGCTATCATTGGTAAGAAACCCCATCTCCTGAAGAACCTCACCCAAAGGCACGCCTCTTTTCCAATGTGACTTTAAGGCGACATCCAGCTGTTCGACCTCGACCATATCGTTATCAAGAAGTATCTGACCCAAAGGTTTATAGCTCTCCGTGACCGTTTTGTCATTGGCAAAAAGCTGTACCTGCAAAGGTTCATCCTTTTTCAGTATCCTTCTATCCGCCATATATTTACTTCCCGGCATTGTCTTGAGGTACTGTTTGACCTCGGCTATTCTCTCATTAAGCTCAATACTGGTTTTCAATTCTTCTTGATTGTTCTTAATGACCAACGCTATGGTAACACTCATTAAAGGTATGTTCCGGACTGTGTTGGTCCTTCCCTTTGAAGCGATATATCCGTTCTTTCTGTCTTCTTCCTTGTAATGAAACGGCGCGATAGTATCGAACATACATATAAAATTCTCACATATCTTTTTATACTTATCAGGCGTGGTTATAATAACGAAATCATCCCCGCCGATATGTCCGACAAGGTCGCTGGTATTACCGGCAGACCTCACGGCATTATTCAGCATATACGCCGTCTGCATAAGGATACGATCGCCTTTTAGATATCCATATTTGTCATTGAAAGATTTGAAGTTATCTATATCCACATGCCCGACAACAAAAGGATCCTTACTTTTGAGTTTTGCCTTAATAGTCTCTTCTATAACGATCCCTCCGGGAAGTCCGGTAAGTGGATTCGCGTAAAAACTATGCTGTGACCTCTTAACCGCCATTTCGATACGGACCTTCAAGTCCAGCGGATCCGGAGGCTTTATTAAATAATCATCAACACCCTGCCGAAGGTCAAGCAGCTGGCCTCTGAGGTGGCGTTTATTGATAAGCGTTATGATAGGCAAATACGAGGTGGCAAAATTATCCTTCAGCAGGTCACATATCTCGAGTTTATCTTCTCCGGCAGAGCCAAGGTCTATAACAATGACATCCGGGGCAAGCCTGCTGATGTTTGCAATGTCTTTTGACTCTTCTGACGAAAAGAAAGAAGCCTCATACCCCCACCCATCCAGGCAGAATTCAAGGACATTCCTTAGATTAACATCGTCAGTTACGGTAAGTATCTTCATATGCATATTATATCACATTATTACTGTTATCCACAAAGGTAGTACGTACTTAGATAAGGGACAACCGGGAAGCCTTTTGAAGACCGCATCTCTCGTTTGATTAATAATCAAATAATTGTTGATTAATAGTCATTAAGGGTTTATAATGTACCTATTATGAACGCTGATGAATTAATACAAAAATGCGCGGAAAAGGACTCGAGGGCCTGGGGTATGTTTATCTCCAGATACCGCCCCCTTGTCCTTAGGAGCATACGCTACAAGCTCAAAACTCTTAATCTCAGGCTGGCCAGGGTCGAGGCTCAGGACATCGCACAGGAAGTTTTTCTCTCTATATGGGAAAAAGACAAACTACAGAAAATACGCAACCCTGAGCATTTACGAACATGGCTTGCCATGGTAAGCCTCAACGCTACCATGAACTATTGCAGAAAACACGTCTTTTCCGAGCCGAAAGGCATGTATTCTTTAGAAGCAAGCCTTTCGAAAGAAGAAGGATCACTCTCCCTGGGAGAGATCCTGCCTGCACAAAAGTTTAATACCGGAGACTCCATAGCTTACAACGACCTCCACTCTACCATTAATAAGGAAATAGAAAAGTTCAGCGCCAAACAGCAGCTTGTACTTAAATTCAATTTCTTTGAAGGCAGGTCATGCCGGGAGATAAGCAGGATAATGAAGGTCCCGGAAGGAACCGTATCAGCCATAGTTTCAAGATGCAGAAGAAGACTGAAACCCAGATTGGATAGAATCCTGAAAGATGATGCCGAAACTTAAAATTAATGCAGGAATTTACATTAATAATGTGTCTATACTACTAGAGGTGAAAAGATGAATAACAGGATCTGCCCCACAGAAGAAACATTAAGCGCGTATTTGAGCGGCTCTTTGACCAAAAATGAGGTCTCGGCCATAGAAACTCACTTAACCGCCTGTAAAACATGCCGTGAGCTCGTATTCGATACTTATGACCTGATCTCAAAACCGGTCCCCGGCATCATCCTGTCTACTATGCTGTCTTTTATTAAAAAGAATGTCTGGGGCCTATTATCGCTGGTATCTTTTACACTATCCTTCACATGCGGGAAATATTTTTTTCAATTCCTTGCCGCCTCCATCCTTCTAGGCCTCAAATGGATAACCGATTCCAAAACGACAAAAACACTCATCATGATACATGAAGCCTGGAAACGCGGAGACAAAGAAAGCGCCGATAACATCCTTTCAAAGTTCGACATCAAAAAATAAATGCAGGAGTTTTCTCCGCAAACGTGTCTATGCATACGATGACACATTTCAAATTTCAAAACAAAAGGAGAAAAAATGACTGACAAACAGATAGTAAAAATTGAACGGATACATCGCTTAAGAGGTGAAGGCGCTACAAAAGCCTTCTGCGACATCTCTATTCTGGACACTTTTTTCGTAAAAGGTCTTCGTATAGTAGATGGCAAAGACGGGGTTTTTGTGAGTATGCCGCGAGAACAGGCGCGTGACGGCAAATGGTACGACACCTTCTTCCCCACCTCAAAGGAAACACGAGAAGCTCTTCAATGCCTCGTGCTTGAAGAATACCAGAGCAGCGAACTGAGAGCCGAAGAGGTGTAGCAGGTGTCCAACAACAAAATGATAGGCATTCGCGGAGAGCGGGCGGCTGAAAAATATCTCAGGTCAAATGGCTATTCGATCATAAACAGGAACGTTTTCACCCCTTTTGGCGAGATCGACCTTGTCGTGATCGATGGAAATTTTCTCGTGTTTGTGGAGGTCAAAACAAGAACGTCCACAAAATATGGCTGCCCGCTCTCCGCAATTGACGCCTTAAAGAAAAAACATATTACAAAGAACTGCCGGTTCTACCTGACAAAATATAAGCTTTGGGAACACCCGGCCCGCATAGACGCCATCGGCATAGAGCTTGACGACCGTCTAAAACTAAAAAAACTGGAACATATCAAGAACGCTATTGAGCTGGAAAACGATTACTCTTAGCTATAGGCTATAAGCTGTAAGCTATCAGAAAGGAGATCAAATGCCGCATACCTTCAAGAACATAAAGATCTGGGAAAAAGCACACTCTCTTGTGTTAAATATCTATAAAATAACTGAGATTTTTCCTCATCATGAAAAATATGGATTAACTTCACAACTTCGTCGGGCAGCTTCATCAATCCCGACAAACATTGTAGAGGGTTACAAAAGAAGGACTAAAAAGGACTTTGCGCACTTCCTCAATATCGCAGAAACATCCTTAGAAGAGGTGAAATACTTGCTTTTTCTATCCCTTGAATTAGGTTTTTTACGAGAACCTGTTTTCAACAAAGTAACCCCATTAACAGATGAACTTGGACGAATGATGTTTGGTTTTAAGAAAACACTTACAGCTTAAAGCTTACAGC
>CAYWDJ010000070.1:0-8381 GCA_964457005.1 uncultured Planctomycetia bacterium | reverse complement strand
AGGCTCTTCTTTGGCCGGTTTTTCTTCTCTCTGCAGGATTTCCTGGCCTTCAGCGCTTACAAGTGACTTTATGCGTCCGGCTAAAACTTCAATATTTGCCGCGTTCCCACTCAGATCTGTTAAATATGTCTTAACCTGACCCTGCCATGGTCCGCTTGAAACAGGCTGTGATTTTGTCAATTTATCTGCAGAAACAACAGGTTCTATCCCTTTCCATTCCGAAAATACGCCTATATTCTTTACCTCACCCGGGTTATCTGAAAGATATTTTGATAAGGGAAAATAACCTTTACCCATGAGCCTGGCTTCTTCCATGGAATGATCGTACTTGTTTCCGTTAGTCCATGTATGAAACTTTGCATCTGTTAGAACTAACATGAAAATAGTTGCCATAGAGTTTATCCGCATAGATATCCCTTCAACATTTCCTTGATCCACGCCTTCGGAGATAGCCATTTCCCACATTTTTTGCGATAACATCTCAATAAACGCTTCGTTCCTTAGGTGTTCTGAAGGTAGAGACAATAGGAAATTGAAATACTGTTCCCCATTTGTTATTTCGTTTATTTGCGCCTGGACTTTATCTTCATCAAAACTCTCCGCAGGCGCGGGTTCTTCGTCTGTCTCTTTGCTACCAAGATATTTTGCGAACTCAGCAATACTTTTTCTAGCAGTTGCTTCAGGTCCGCCATAGGCTTCTCCCAAATTCGAAAGATCATACTGTAAGCGACCTAAAAATTCCACATAGGAAGGATCCTCCGCCGAGACTTTACCCTCTACTGCCTGCACCTGTCCATTCTCTTCATAACTACCAGATACCGCTACTACGCCATTGCCGACATCAGTAAGCCTTAGGTTATAATTTTCCCCCAACCTACGCACTAAATTCTCAAGCCTTTCACTCCATCCCAGTGCCCTTTCGAATTCATCGGCTGGTCCAGGCTCCTCGTCTTCACCAGCTTTATCATCCTGGTCAGATTCAACCTTAACTTCTTCTTCGGGCTTAGATTCAGGAGCAACTTTCCTGCTAAGCTGAACTCTTTGCATCCCAGGCTGTTGCGGCGCGGGAGAAACCGGCGGCATAAACGCGTCCGAAGTAGTTGGAGGTATCACATCATCTACATCAGGAGTAGTTGGAGGCGTCGCATCCGGTCCAGCTGGACCACTCGGCGGCGTCCCATCGTCAGAATCCGGTCCGGGTGGAGCGACAGGACCTACGGGTGCTACCCCTCGGGGTGCGCCTCTATTGTCATCGTCGATATCCGCCAACTGTCTTACTTTCGCCCTGTTAACATAGTAGGCTATACCAAACACTATAACAGCCCCTATCGCAATAACCGCAGTAAATAAAAGGGCATACATACCTATACCCCATCCACTTCCTGCGGTAATAACAGCTTCCTTTACACCTGTAAATTCAGCCTGAAAATTGATCTTCTTAAATGCATCCATTAAAGGTGAAGCTTTAGCGACAGAAAGACCCAGATATTTCAGAAGATCATATTTCGGCTGAGCAAAACATAGGCCTATGATAGTAAGAGCCGCTACTCCATATGTTCCTACATGCCAGATACCTTCTGAACGCCAGTAATTCTTAAACTTCTCCCATTTCTCAGCTCCGGCATGATAACCAGCTGTCACCCTGGACAGTCCGCCCTGGTCCCAATAATAAAGTTTTTCAACCAAATGATCGAGACTTATAGGAAGGACCTTTTCCGTATACGGCCACCTGTTATCTTGTCTTACAAGGATCTGGTCCATGACCATCTTGGCGGCCGCCATACCCGGTGTATAATAAAATGGCATTAAAAACGCCAGTTTTGCGTGGTACACATAGTAATATATTTGCTCCCCGACCCTGACATTAAGGCCAAATGCCTTGAACACAACAAAAAGTGCCATAATGGAAACTCCAAACCCCATGATAACAACACTCCACAAAAGAGTCTGTGCAAAGAAGAACCCTATGCCGGTAAGAGCAACACCAAGAACTAATGTAAGCGCTCCCGGCTGCAGCAATCCATCAGCAACTACAGCTCTCTCTGCCTCTAAAAGCTGAATGCGCTTATCTATCGCTCTCAAAACATACTTTTTGCATACAGCATGAGGACTATCCGGATTGGCAAGTCCACTAGGAGCATCAACACTTAGCTCACTTACCAGAACAAAATTTCTACCCCTAAGTGAGGCCTTTAACAGGTCAGCTACAAAATCCCCTACATGCGCGGGCTGTTTGCCTAATCCGCTTTTTAGCTTATTCGCGGCCTTCAGAAGCTCTTTTTTAGAGATCTGAGCCCCTGGATTCTTCCCATTAGTTAAAGCATCGATCGCCTTCTTCAAAGCCTCCAGTCCGGCATGCCAATGCTTCGTTGTCTCCTGTTCAAACTCCGCAATATATTTCGCATAGGATGCACGCGGCCCTTTGCCGTCATCTGTCAAGTCAGACCCCTTAGCGAAATTACCACCCTTAAGCGTCGCCAAAAGGAATTGCTGTGCAAAATCCCCGACATGGCCAGGCACTCCTCTAGCGGCTAATCTTCCCTGCATAACAACTATTTGGGCGTCAATATCAGCTCTGGTGACAGTTGCCCCCGGAGCCTTTCCCGTTGTAAGCGCATTAACAGCAGTTTCCAACTCTTCCAGGCCCGCCTGCCAATTGGCCTCACTTGCCTGGGAAAGTCTTCCAATTCCGGTCTCGATAACACTATGATCATTACGGAACTCTTCCATCCTGTCGTCGTAGTAAACATAACCTTTTCTTATTTTCTCAAGCCCGCCATGCCGATTCCAGAAGATATTCCAAAGATTATGGACGACCTGGTATCCGTAAAAAGTTATCAGCATACCCACACCGACAGTAACAATAGGTATAAACCAGAACTGGAACGGGAGGAAAGTATTTACCGTTTCGGCACCTGTACGTACCAGCGCTAAAAATCCGGTAGGATCGGACGTCACCCAGGTAGGCACGGCATTCAAAGCCGTACCGGCCAGCAATGTAACCATATAAACACCTGTCACAAGAAAACTGCCAAAAGTAAACAATGCAGATGACACACCCGAATCCAAAAGAAGCGCTATAAAGATATTGTTCCACCCTACCTGTTTCGCCCTGTCGGCAATATCTTCAGGCATTTTCATTATGCCCGTTTTGAAAAACATCGTAGCAATAAACGAACCAAGAATTTTACCGCCAATGAGGCCGAGAACAAAACCCAATGAAAGGGCAGCTATTCCTACAATAATACTGTTTCCCGGACCAAAAGTCGCACCCAGCATTCCGGCAAAGAATGTAGCAAATAACGGCGCTAAAAGTATAAAATTAGCCGCAAACACAGTACCGGTAGAAACAACCATTATCCATCTTGACCTCTGTGATATCCATTGGAAAGCCTCCGGCCCGGCATCTTCAAGAACGGCGGCGCCCGGATCCGTGTAGTAATATACTCTCATTTTTCTTGCCGAACAGCGAGACCCAAGGTGTTTATCCTCTGTCGTATCATCAGCCGGATGTTCACCAAGAGTCTGCAGGAAACTAAGATCACTTATGGTCTTTATGAGATCTCTCGTAGGAGCAAGATCGTTCTTAAGCAAGCTAATCTTGCCCGCGATACTGGCATTGCCAACCTGACCCATTACTCTGGCATGCTCTTTGAATGCATCCTTTTTAGCCTCTACGAGAATATCCTGAACCTTTTTCCTTTCAGTTTCGCCGCCTTCGTTAGTATATCCATACATGGCCCTTGTGCTGAACCAGTTTGAAAGGCCGTCAAGATGGAAAAGCGTATGCGTCGTTGTCCCCTTGACCAGCCACGTCCATCCCCTGTCTCTACCCCATTTAACAAAATTAGATCCCAGCAGAAAACCACCTATAACACCCGATGCTGCCAGAAGAACTCCAATAGCCACATTAAATACGGCAAAAGTTGTGAAACTTATAGTTATGGCCCCAGTGATCCCGGCCAACAAACCGGCTACGGTCGTGACAATGGTGATCCAATGCCGGGGAGGTGTAAGACCGAACTTTATCGGCCCCCAACCGTTGTAATCCAGATGAAAAAACCTATTCCATCCGTACGGCATCTGGATAGGATTACCCTGCATAATGGTCGGGCCTTCTCTTTCTATCATTTCAGCCGCGATATAGTGGTTCTTATCCCTATACACACCGCCTACTCTGGTATCATCCGGACCTTTTTCTCCGAATATACTGGCAAGCAGCTCATATCGATCGTCCTCCGGATCAAGCTTTTCATCAAGTTCTTGAATAAAATTATCATACTCTATAGCAGCATCCTGAGACGAGAAAAGACTTATATTCCATCTCATAGCATCCGCATAAAGAGCCGGATTGTTCGCTCTTAATACATCAGGCCTTATGTTTTCCGGATTATAATTCCCATTGGAATCTCTCATCTCTTCCACGAGGTAATTAACAACAGTTGTTATGCGTCTCTGTCCATTCGCAACGGTCCAATAGTGAAATCTCTGCGGCTCGTTATCCTCGTCAAGTATTTCCCATGCGTCCGGAAGAGGAATATTACGATCCAGATAGTTCTGAACCATCATATAACCGCCAAAGTTATTCGCGGAAGGCTTACCTACAGGCTGCCCCTGTTCACCGGGCATATTTTCTTCCGGCACAGGCTCACCACTAAACCAGGCACGCTGAACCGGCCTGCCATCCCACGTTAGCCCCGTCTGCCCCATGGCCGGATGTGCATTGATTATTCTGGCCAGCCTCGGAGCTTCATCAGCAACTATATTAGAATCCATCCTTATGTAGGCTCTTTTTAGAGGATAGTCTCCCTTAACTACCATATGTTCATAGGCATTATTCACAACCTGCTGAGCAAGCCCTCTTCCCGGAGACGGCCTTCCAACAAGCAAAAGGCCCGTAGCCCTGTCCCCAAGCTCTATCATGGTCTGATCCCCGACCAGATTGCCAAGAACGGATACCAGGTAAGCATTATCCACATGTCCCTTATCTACTCTTATAGTGGAAACATTCCATTGTGAGAGCTGTAATATCCTGTCTTGAGGAGGGAGCGCAAGCTCCTCCTGTATAAGACGCAATGTTTCAGGTCTTACAGAGATGTTCCCCTCCACTATTTCCTGTCTTATCTGGTCCTGAATCCCCGCAGTCAGATAAAAGTTCTTGTCAGGATAATTAGGATGGACCATGCCGGCAGAGTCAATAAACTTAGCAGGAACAACATGCAGATTAAAAATAGACTTTATCATGTCCTCCTCAGCGGTGTTATTAAGCATCTGATACCTGTAGTCATCGATAGTCTTTGTTTCCTCAACCCCTGAATTCTGCTCTTCCCGGAATATCTCTTCTTCAAGCTGCAACCGGCTCATACCCGTAAGTTTATTCTTATTATGTTCGCCATGAACGAGTCTCTTGGCTTCACGCTCAAGATCCGGCAGGTTAACCGCAACACCGTTTGCCGCGTCTATCTCTTGTCTAAGAGAACGTTCACTTCTATCAGCAACTCCGGTTATCCCTAAACTGGTAGCTTCAGTCTCAAGAACCTCACGCCTTATAGCTTGCGACCTCTGGATTTCACCTCTTGTATTAAAGCGTCTCGGTCCCCATTTTCTCCAGAAAATACCATTCATCAGGAGCCAAGGCTTACACAACTGGGCAAGCGTCATAAATGCAAGTCCACCGCCAAGAAAAACCATAATGGCAATCGTGACCGGGCCTGCCGAAGTATTAACCTGGATATCTTTTATGGCGCCTACAACCGGCGATAAAATCTGCCGGACATAATGTGCGACTGGACCCATGTATGAAACGCTTTCGAAGTATCCCATAAGATTCTCAACCATCAAAGAAAGTCTGCTTAGCCATGGTGCCAGGGACGGTCCATAGACATATCCCACTATGACAGCTATAAAAACCAATGCAGTGAAGATCATAACTCCTTTGTAACGGGATACCATGGTAGCCCTGGCAGCAAGAGAATCAAGCACCTGCTCATTCTCTCCCGCAAGATGTATCCTCATAGCCCTGTTCACGATGCCCTCTTCGAGAGATATCGCCGCATCAAGTGTTTCAACATCTATAATATATTTCGCGGCCGTAAGGTCATACCCTACTTTGTGGGCGTACAGCTCATTTGTCTTATAGCTGTCGGACCCCAGCTTAAACTTAAAGAGCCTTCCAACTAACCATATCATGCGTTTAAAGAAATTATGCCTTACGTTTTGATACCCTTCTCCAAAACCTTTATATTCGCGAACAATGCCATATCCCATATTCTCAAGATCGTTCGCTACCGGAGTTATGACAAGGCCTCCTGACGACGGTCTTGTGCCGGAAACATCAAACGTAGTATCCTGCCTCGTCTTAATCTTCGTGAAGCTGGGGCCCGCCACCTTAAGCATCTTGAACATGACAAAGTCCTTTATGTCTATGTAGTACTCCCTCCTGGCGCTTTTGTTTACAGTAAGCCCCAGGGAGCTGGATCTGGCAAAATATTTTTCAGCCACATCATTTAAAGCATAAACATCAGCAGAACCAAGGCCATATATGTGTTGTATAATATCGTCCGCATTGGTTATAGAAAGATCAAATATCCAGCTATCCCTGTCAGTAGGATCTTCTCGAAGAACAGACCTCAACTTCCTATACTGATCCAAAGTAAGTACTTCCTTAAGGAATGCAGTTCCCCCGAACACTATACCTTCTTCAGCTTCCACAAGACCGTTAATATCGTCTACATCTTTTACCAGCGCATCATATTCCCCCTCTAAAATACACAATTTATTTGTGTCATATGGATCCGGAGCAACTATTCCGGATGCAATGAATTTGTCAAGAAGGGTCTGATCCATAGCAGGCGCAGAAAAACTTCCATATTTAATAAGAGAGATAACTTTTCCAGCTTCCTCTTTAAGATATTCTGCTTCCATCCTAGCTATTTTTATGGTATCGAAGATAGCCCTGTACTGATATGTATCTTCTATCCACTCCTGCACATCAGGGAATGCCACCCTTGCAGGTATGTTGTCAAACATAGTCTGAAGCCTTTGTTTATCTTCAGGAGTTGCCGCCGTTGTCAGCATCTTATTTAAGGCTGCTTCCGCGTCATCAATACCTTTAAGGACTGTATCCATCGCCGCTACCTGGGCCTCGGCCCCCCTTAATTCGCGGGTGCTTGGCCTCATTAAAAATGTCTGCCAGAACCATGTCTTCTGCAGAACATTTTCAGAAAACCACCTTGCATTTGCAAAGCTCACCCACTTAAATGGATTGATCTTGTTAAGGGTTTGACCTGCATTCAATAGAGGTGCTCTGTAATAAGTATCGTAAACGTTGTTATAAAACCACTTCGAGCTCTTCGCCAGCGAATTCAGGATAGCAATACCCAGAATAATGCCTATTCCCACTATATACAGGTGATTCCAAGCGGCAAAGTTCCAAAATTCATCCGTAAGGCCAAACCGCATATAACTCTTCACCATGAGCCAGCCCCATATAGCTGTTATAGTAACGCCGGCTACGATCACGCCTTTAGTCCACGAGCCAAGCTTAGTTTTTTTAGGAGTTACCTCGTCAATAGCTTTTGCCATAGCGCTGCCCCCGCCATTAACAGCTTTAGCGCCCGAACCACAATAACCTTTAGTAATACCTGTCAACACCTCCGCATGGCTTTGCGGAACATAAGATACATTGGCCGGATCATACGCAGCAGGCGTAGCGGCTGGTGCGGCTGCTACCGATGCAACGACTGCACCGGATACTGGAGTCACGGGTTGTTCCCCCGGCTCCGGTCCCGGCTTCGGCGCCGGTTGAAGCGACGGCTGCTGTGCTGCCCTTCGTATTCTTTTTGTAACCCCGCCGGCGGCAAAAAGAAGCGCTGCGCCCAGAACTGAAGACCACAAAAGAATGTTTTTACCTGCCTCAAGGCGGTCCATGGGCCCGGTAAGGGGCTTGAAAGTTCCGGCTTTTATCTCTTCATTTTTCTCAAAGTTTATAAGTGTGACAATCTGCTGCAGTACCTGTTCTTCGGTCATTCCTCCGCGCAGCATCTTTACCGCCTGTTCATCTACGATGGAGAGTACACGTATGACCTTGGCATCGTTATAATACTTAAGATCTGAATTCTTATCCAAGACTATATCAACACCCATTTTCACTTCATTGCGGCCGGAAAGATCATTGTACAGGTCCTGGAGATCGTCTGAACCGATCTTTCTCATGACAAACGCCCTGTAAAGTATTTCAGAAACCGCGCTATCTTCCGGGTTCCTCGTATCCCCGGAAAGCTCGGCAAAAAGATCCGCGACAAACACGGCATTCCGGACGACTTCATCAAGAGCTTCAGTGTCAGAAGTGTCTATCTCGAACTCCATCATACGGTTATATA
>CAYWDJ010000069.1:0-8494 GCA_964457005.1 uncultured Planctomycetia bacterium | reverse complement strand
AGATATCTGAGGCATCTCGATAAGCTTATAGGACTGGCAAAGCTGGAGATAGACAGGACAAAAAATGATGAAAAAATGAATGCCGTCTCCAAGATGTATCTTGAAAGGTATGAGACGTCGAGATATATCTTCACTGAAAAATACGGCGGTGACCTTACAAGAGCGTTCAAAAAATTTCAGGACCTTGGCAGGGTAGAGGTTATTACATGCTGCGCTACACACGGGTTCCTGCCCCTTATGGATATGTACAAGCCTGCGATAAAAGCTCAGGTCAAGGTTGCGGTTGATACATATAAAAGGGTCTTTGGAGCAATACCCAAGGGCATATGGCTTCCCGAATGCGCATATCAACCAGGGCATGAGGAGATCCTCCGGGAGTTCGGTATAAGATATTTCTTTGTAGAAACACACGGGATACTTTTTGGCAGCCCGCGTCCGCGTTACGGGGTGTACAGTCCGTACTTAACTAAGTCCGGTGTGGCCGCGTTCGGAAGGGATATGGAAAGCTCTAAAGCGGTATGGAGCTCTAAGGAAGGGTACCCGGGAGATTACAGGTACAGAGAATATTACAGGGATATCGGTTTTGATCTTGATTACGACTATGTAAAACCATATATAAATGAATGCGGAACAAGGATAAATACCGGCATAAAGTATCACAGAATAACAGGCGAGTCCGATTTTAAAGATGTGTACGACCGTCAGGCGGCGCTTGACGCTGCGGCCGACCATGCCGGGAATTTCCTTCATAACAGGGAAAAACAGGTAGAGCATCTAGAGGGCATTATGGACAGGGAACCCATCATTTGTTCACCATACGACGCTGAACTTTTCGGCCATTGGTGGTTCGAAGGTCCTGAATGGCTGGGATTCCTTATGAGAAAAATGCATTTCGACCAGGACGAGGTAAAGACAATAACTCCGGGCGATTTTCTGCAAAAGTATGATAAGTTCCCGGTAATGACACCGTCTATGTCGACCTGGGGATACAAGGGGTATAATGAGGTATGGCTTGACGGGTGTAATGACTGGATATATAAGCATTTACATAAAATAGCGCAGCTAATGACCGAAGCCGCACGTGATTATCCTAAAACAGAAGGCATTCAGAAGAGAGTTTTAAACCAGATGGCCAGAGAAGTGCTGCTGGCGCAATCGAGTGACTGGGCATTCATAATGAAGACAGGTACCTTCGTTGAATATGCCGTGAACAGGACAAGAGACCATGTGGGAAGGTTTCTGACCCTGCATGGACAGCTTAGGAACGACAATATTGATATGGGGCTTTTAGAGGATTGTGAGTATAGATATAATATTTTTCACGATATTGACTACACAATCTACGCTTAATCATTATACTATATAGGGAATAGCGGTATTTTATAAATGGAATAGGTGGAATTTTTCAAGGAGGACTAGGGAATGATAAAGAAGATCGCAAGTAAACTGGCTAAGAAAACAACTGCAAAAAAAGCTGCAAAAACAACGGCTACAAAAACAAAAGCTGCAGCAACAAAGAAAAAGACAGCGACAAAAAAGAAAACATCTAAGAAGATGACTCAGGAGCAAATGTTCGCGCTCATAGAGAAGACAGCATATGAACTTTATGAAGGAAGAGGATATTCTCACGGCAGCGATGCTGGTGATTGGTTCGCCGCTGAGAAGATAGTTCTCTCTACGGTTAAGAAATAAGAGAAAGAAGAATATAGAGATTCAGGTTTGGCCTTTTGGCCAAATCCGGATTAGGATAGTTACTTAAGGGGCCCCTGGGCCCCGATTTAGTTATATAAGGAGAGAACAATTAAAAGCGTTTCAATGAAAGAGGTGCTATGTGTTATTCTTGGCGGAGGTAGAGGCTCTCGTCTTTTTCCTCTTACCAAGGAGAGATGTAAACCCGCAGTACCGCTATTCGGTAAATACAGGCTCATAGATATCCCTGTGAGTAACTGCCTTAACTCGGGACTCAACCGGATGTATATTCTTACACAGTTTCTGTCGGAGTCTCTGAACAAGCATGTCAATCGCACATATAAACTCGATGGTTTTGGTAAGGGTTTCATAGATATAATGGCTGCGGAACAGTCTATGGACGATACAAACTGGTTCCAGGGGACCGCTGACGCGGTAAGACGCTGTTTAAAACATTTCAATGATCCATCCATTAAATATATCATGGTTCTTTCCGGTGACCAGCTTTACAAGATGAATCTCAGGGATATGTATCGCTATCATGTCAGGAAGGATGCGGAATTGACGATCGCCTGTAACTGTGTTTCTGAAGAGGATGTATCACAGCTGGGTATCATGGGTATGAGCGAAGATGCCCGTATAAATAAGTTTATCGAAAAACCAAAGACCATCTCAGAAGTAAGTGATATGAGGGTGAAAACCTGCGGTAAAGATTTTTATATGGGGTCTATGGGGATATACCTCTTCAACAAGGAGACCCTTATTAAAGTTCTGGCTGAAGGGAATAAGGTAGATTTTGGTAAAGAAATTATTCCTGATGCCATAAAGGAATGCAGAACTTATTCGTATCTTTTTGACGGGTACTGGCGTGATATCGGTACTATAAAGAATTTTTATGATGAAAACCTGTCTTTAACAAAGGAAATGCCGCCTTTAGATATGTTCGATGAAAAGTGGCAGATATTTACCCGTTCCAGGCATTTATCGCCGGCAAAGTTTCTTGACAGCAAGGCAGAGAACAGTATAGTCGCCGAGGGCGCGATACTGATGTCGGCAGAGGTAACCCGTTCCATAATAGGGTTGAGAATGAGAGTGGGGTCAGGATCTACCGTTGAAGATACCATAGCCATGGGTTGCGATTACTACGAAACGGTAGGGGAGCTGGAAGAGGATCAGAAAAATGAATTACCTGTTATGGGAATAGGCAAGAACTGCCGTATCAAAAAGGCTATTTTGGATAAGAACGTGAGAATAGGTGATGATGTAAAGATCCTCAATGAGAAAAAAGTTGAAAATTTTGACGGCCCTAACTACTTTATTCGGGAAGGAATAGTTATCGTTACCAAGGGAGCGGTCATCCCTTCCGGAACAGTTATTTAACAGCTGTAAGCTATAAGCTATAAGCTGTAAGCTGTAAGCTATAAGCTGTAAGCGCACCAACTACCAATTATTATGCCAGACACATTTACTATAACAATAAGCCTTATTTTTATCTGCGCTTTTCTTGGTGCCTTCCTTCAGGGGAGGTCAAAAGACAGATGTCTTAAAAGTTTTTCCGGATTTTCCGTGAGTGTAAAACTGAAAGACGGCGAACGTATCAATGGTATCCTGAACGCTGAAAACACGGGAATGGAGCTTGTTTCTGCCGATGTAGAGAGGAAAGAGAAGAGCAGTATTCTCTACAAGAATGAGTACGGTGAGATCGATATAATCATAAGACTATTGGAAAAGATTGAGCTGCCTCTCAAGAAGAAAAGAGATAGAGAGTTTAAACGCATACACAAAAGACCTTTCTTGCCCACTCTGATGAGGGGAATACGCAATATATTTGGAACTGTGAGGGACTCAGTAATGGAGGCAGTAAACCTGTTTATGGGGAAGGCAAAAGGCAAGGTACCGGGCGCAAAGTTCTTACAGGGGCAGGATAAGTATTTAGATCAGCTAAAGCAGCAGACAGCTTCAGGAATAGCTACAGCTTATGAGCCCATACTCGAAAGATACATAGGTAAAAAAGTTATCCTTCTTTTTGAGGGAGCTCAGGGAGAATCCAGATTTACGGGTATCTTGAAGGATTATACCCCTCAGTTCATCTGCATGATGGACGTCGAACTTAAGTATGGTGAAGATAATGCCGGCCATGCGGCAGATGTTATTGTTCCCAGGGATTCCAGCGTAGTTAGATACTCTTCCAGGTAATTAAAAATGCAAAATCCAAAATCCAAAATAAAGAGAGTTTTAGGCATAAATGGAAGCGCTAGAAAAGAAGGCAATACGGATATACTTCTTGATAAGGTTCTTGAAGGGGCGTCCTCCAGGGGCGCGGAGATCGAGAAGATCTTTTTGAGTGAGCTTGATATCTCTCCATGTGTTGAATCAGAATGTGAAGAAGTTGCCAGCGACGGGTCGTCTATCATAGATGATGACTTTAATTCCATATACCACAAAATAGACGAATCTGATGTCGTGATAATAGCTTCACCGATTTATTTTGGTACGGTATCAGCGCAGACAAAGGCCATGATAGACAGGTTCCAGTGTGTGTGGCTAGCCAAGAATTTTAAAGGCATGAAAGATGTTTTCAATAAAAAGAAGGCCGGCGCTTTTCTTTGTGTTTCGTCCGTTCATAGGAAGGATTTTTTTGATAGTGCGAAAGGTGTAGTCAGACATTTGTTTGCTACTCTTGGGATCGGCTGTAAAGAAGAATTGTTTTTTGAGGGGCTTGATGCCAAGGGAGTTGTAAAAGGGCATGGAGACCTTTTAGACAAGGCTTATGAAGCCGGAAAGAGGCTCGCCGGATAAAATGATAGATGTAATCATAGGAATATTTAAAGAGTCGTATCTTCTTCTTAACAAGATGTCCCCCTATCTTATCTTCGGGTTCTTTTTTGCCGGTATCTTACATATTTTTCTTGATACAAAAATGGTGGGCAAACACCTCGGTGGAAATAATTTATCTTCAGTTGTGAAGGCTTCGATATTCGGTATACCTCTTCCGCTTTGTTCATGCGGAGTTATTCCTGCAGCAGTTTCTCTTAAAAAGGATGGGGCCAGCAGGGGGGCAGTGGTATCGTTCCTTATATCAACCCCGACTACCGGAATTGATTCGATCCTGGCGACTTATTCTCTTTTGGGGGGATTTTTTGCGGCCTATAGGGTTATTGCTTCTTTTATCGGCGGTGTATTCTCAGGGATTCTGACCAATATCTTCATAAAGGAAGATGATGTCAAAGAAGAGGAGGGGCCTGAAAAATGCAAGCTTTGTAAAGGGGAACATGAGCATCAACATCCTGCATCGCATAAGATCAAGTCTCTTTTTAAATATGCTTTTGGTGAATTGTTGGGGGATACAGGCGGCGGAATAATACTTGGAATAATTATAGGCGGTATCATTTCATTTTTTATCCCGGAAGAATTTATACAGACATATCTTGGAGAAGGATGGAAGGCCATGATCCTCATGCTTGTAATAGCCATACCTATGTATGTGTGCGCGTCCGGTTCTATCCCCATAGCCGCGGCTCTTATGCTTAAGGGGCTGAACCCCGGAGCGGCGTTTGTGTTTCTTCTTGCGGGTCCGGCAACAAACGCGGTGGGTATGACGATCATAGCCAAGCATATAGGGACAAAGGCAACAGTGATTTATGTCGCATCAATAGCCATTACGAGTATTGTTCTAGGTATGCTTCTTGACGTTATCTGGGATATTTTTAATAAAGGGAATGCCGCAAAGGATATGTTCCATTCTCAGCTGTTCCCGGAATGGCTGGGTGTGGCCTGCAGTATAATTCTTGTTTTTCTGATCGTTGTTAACTATTTAAATAAAATGAAAGGAACTTATGAGTCCGTGCAGTAAATGTGCCGCAAAATGTTGCCGGTATTTCGCTCTCCAGCTGGATACGCCCAGAAGTAAAGATGATTTTGAAAAGATACGGTGGTATCTTGCCCACAAAAAGGTCACCATTTTTGTAGACGACAGGAAGTGGTTCCTTGATGTAGATAATGAGTGCCGGTATCTTGCTAAAGACCATAAGTGCATGATCTATGACAAGAGGCCTCAGGTATGCCGTGAGCATAGCTCGTACGATTGTGAAAGGGATACTAGCGATTTTGAATATGACTACACTTTTACAAAACTGGAAGAGCTAGATAAGTATCTGGAAAAAAGATTTAAAAGAAAGAAAGGATAATATGCAGGGAGGAATGTTATGAAGAAGTGGATAGTGTTTATATTGTTGATCTCTGTGATCGTTGCGGTAAGTAACGCTGAAGCTTGCAGCCAGGCAGTGTATAATAGCGACTACGGAGTTATTATCAGCAGGACAGTAGACTGGGAAGTTTTTGGACATCCTACGGTAGAGAAAATAATCAGGGATCAGAGTATTAAGATCCATAACGGAACGGAACTCTCTGTTAAGCATGGTTATATCGCATTTTACGAAGCCAACGGGAATTTTAGCGCCGAGGCGCACAATGAAGTGGGACTTAGTGTGGCAAGCTTGTATGATGATACGGTAGGTTTTTCCAAAGACATGCTTGATGAAAAGCAGGGGGATGTCAGTACGCTATTTCTCACAGATTATGTGGCCAGCCAGTTCTCGACGGTTGATGAAGCTGTACGTGGACTGAAAGAGGTTAAGATACATGCCGGTGCTTGTGAGCTTCCCGCTGTCGGTAATATAAGTCTGCCCATTCATTTTCAGATAGCCGACAAAAGCGGAAAGAGCGTGATCATAGAGTTTCGTGACGGCAAGACCGTGTTTTACAAAAATGAACCGGTCATAACGAATGAACCTCAAATTCCGGAGCAGAAAGAGAATTTGAAAAGATATAGGCCGTGGGGAGGAAATCTTGATATGCCCGGGGATATATCGTCAAAAGACCGGTTTGTTCGCGGATCGAATGCCGTGCTTCAGATAAAAGAGATGGAAGCACTGGCTGATGAAAATGAAGCGTATGCTTTAGGGCAGGAACTTCTTGATTCGATTAAGACCGGAGTTCGCCAATATAGTGTTGATGATCCCAAAAAAGAGAAATATGGGACACTATGGTCAACGTATTACGATATGGCAAAAGGGAAGATAGTTTTTCAGTCACAGAGACGGGTGATGCCTGTTATAATTGATGTGAACAAGGTGAATTTTAAATCCGGCCGCGTTACCCTTGATATTGAGGGGATAAGGGGCGATGTTACCCATTTTTTAAATTTAGTAAAAACAGGGGATAGTAAATGATAAATGGGAAGAAAATTGTTGTCGTGTTACCCGCGTACAATGCTGAAAAAACTCTTAAGAAAACATTTGAAAAAATACCGCATGACATTGTAGATGATTATATTCTGACAGATGATGCCAGTACCGATCGGACAGTAGAGGTCGCTAAACAATTGAATATCAAAACCGTTATTCATGGTGAGAATAAAGGGTATGGAGCTAACCAGAAAACCTGTTACACCGAAGCTGTTAAAGCCGGTGCCGATATAATAGTAATGCTTCACCCCGATTATCAGTACAATCCTCGATTGATAACTGCTATGAGTTCACTGGTAGCCGAAGGGTTGTATGATGTGGTATTAGGTTCAAGGATCTTAGGTATAGGCGCCCGAAAGGGAGGGATGCCGCTTTATAAATATATTTCTAATAGATTTCTTACCCTTGTTGAAAATATGATGATAGGGCAAAAATTGTCAGAATATCATACTGGCTATAGAGTTTTTTCGAGAGAAGTTGTGGAATCTATTCCAATGCTTGAGAATTCAGATGATTTTGTTTTTGATAATCAAATGTTGCTGCAAATTTTTTATTTTGGTTTTAACGTAGCAGAAATAAGCTGTCCAACGGTATATAATAAGGAGGCATCTTCGATCAATTTTAGAAGAAGTGTCGAGTATGGTCTAGGTGTCTTGTTGACAGGGCTGCAATATATGCTGTCAAAAGCAGGGATAGTTAAGGTTCCAATATTTAATAGGGATGGGAAAACGATCAAAAGATCATAGAAGGGAGCGGAGAAAAAGTGTCAATTGAAGAAAACACAGGAACTGCTGATAATGTTGGGAGACGCATATATATCCGAACCTTTGATTGGTCGTTGGTACAAGTGGCGAGGAATGATATTGCGGTTGCTGAGGATGTTAAATGGTTTAGAATAAGAGAGCTATGAGTAAAACCATGGCAAAAAAAAGGAGATACGAAATGAAAAGAATCACTTATCTATTTGTTTCACTACTTATTTTGTCCATCATTGGTGTCTCCGGCGCTATGGCTCAAACCATACAACCATCAGGCAAGACCATTGGTTCGGATAAGCAAGGCAATGCCATATACCAAGTCCATGCTAATGGAATAGAAATAGGCTATAAACTGATTGGCTCAGGTGAGCCGCTCGTGATGATCCTGGGGTTGGGTGGGACAATGGATAATTGGCCGCAAGAGGTGATCGAAGCGTTATTAAAAAAATATCAACTTATCATACTGGACAATCGGGGGATGGGTTATACCACAGCCAATGACATAACGTTCACCTATAAATTGTTTGCGGATGATGTTATTGGTCTTCTTAATGTTCTTGGAGTAGAAAAGACAAATGTACTTGGGTATTCCATGGGTAGCACAATCACCCAAGAATTGTTGCTGGAATATCCCCATCGATTTAATAAAGCAATTATCTACGCGACCTCGACAGATGGAAGTGATGTTGCTAAAGCCCTAAATGGTAAAACAGGTGTTGGCCCAACCGTTGTGCGACAAATTGAAGCTACAACCCATTGGAAGACTCCCCTAGACAAACTGCCTTTAATCGCCAATCAAGT
>CAYWDJ010000068.1:0-8632 GCA_964457005.1 uncultured Planctomycetia bacterium | reverse complement strand
AACTGGTTGTATTTATTATCACGGAGAACTCATTGATATTCCTCACATACTGTTTTCTCCTGAGATCCTCCTTGTCCTCCGCGTGCAGGATCTCTCCGGCAAACCCTCGTTTTTTCAGAAGTGCTTTACCTTCCGAAAAATTTCCATATACAAGAGCCGTATTGTCCCGCGATATCATCTGCATTTCTGCTGCCAGGCCTTGCCTGGACCCATTCTTGGCCAACAGGTGCTCGACCGAGGCGAAAAGTGTTTTTGTATCGGTTTTTCCCACCACACCATCTATTTTACCTTTTTCCATAAGCGCATTAATTCTGATTTCTGTCTCTTCCCGAGAGGTATAGAGAATTATCGGAAGATCATACCCTGCATCTCTTACCCTGACGACCAGAGAAATCCCATTTTTCAGATCACTTCCGGGTACCTCTGGTAAATCTACATCAAATATAGCCAGTTCAAAAACATTGTCCTCCATATACGCCTTTTGCATAATGTCGAAACCCTCCTGAGCATTCCATGCCAGTGTAACGCTATATCCCATGCTTTCCAAGTCAGCACTTACGGTCAGCCTGATCAACGGATCATCTTCAACATAAATTATTCTGGGCTTGTTTTTATCAGTTGTCTCAAGCGGATTTTCTGTCCCGGAAACCTGTTTCCCCTTAGCTTTCAGAACTTCTTTTTTCTCTGCCCCTTCTTTTATCTGTACCATAGAGAATTTCGGTCCGAGAGATATCCTTATGCTGTGTACTTCTACCGCGCCTATCTTAGACTTTCTCACTCCGGATACGGCCGGCACTATATCATTAAGATCGTATTTCCCTTCACCAACTAATGTCCCGAAGAGATCATTGCTATAAACGGCCTTACCCTGTTCATCCAGGCAAACTATCGCTACGTCGGCATCATCGAACATCGCCTTGAACCTTGCGATGTCTTCTTCAAGATAATCCGGCACAGCCTCAGCATCTGCCTCTTCAGCCTTGCTGTCGGCGCCTCTGGCTATCAAACGATCCTCAACCTTACTCAAGATCGCACTATTAAACTCATCCAGAGTGAAAGGCTTCATCATCTGCCCTGATATCACATCATCTACCCCATCGATCGGCTGTCCGGACATGATAAGCAGCTCTCTCTCTTCTAAATTAAATCCCATATCTTCGGATAGCATCCTGACAAGCCTCGCGCCTGTCAGCACTCCGCCCTTGTCCTTATATGCATTATCAAGCACAACTGCGTCGTAATAGTCCACTCCGTTTTTCTCTATAAGAGCCTTGGCTTCTTCAGCAGTTTCAGCACTATCAACGGTGAGGTTCCATCCGAGTTTTTTAGATCCATAAGCTTCACTAAATCGCCTGACAATATTGAGTATTGCATCACTGTCATCGGCAACAAGCATCTTAACTGCCGCTCCCTTGGTAGAAGGCTTAGAGGTTTCATCAGCCTTCTGCTTAACCTTTGGCTTAGCCTCCCTACGGGATCCATCTATCATTTCTCCATTTTCTAAATATCCTATTGCGGCCTTTACCCCTTCACTTGTGATAAGTCCATCTTTAACTGCCTTCATTTTCTGAATGTCCTCATCTTTAAGACTTTTAAATTTGTCCAAAAGGTCCGTATCCCTGTAAGCTCCCTTTATTATTGTAAGAATATCACTTAAAGCCAAACCCTCCATCTCTTCCGACACTCCTATTTTGGAAAGAGGTCTATCCCTCATCATAATGAGCATATCCAGCATAGGGGTATCCGCGATCGGATGCTTCAAATAATTCGTCAACCATGTCGACATCTCATCAAGCACCTTACTGGTAAAAATACACTCGTATGCTACAAGCAAAAGCCTTTCTTCAAAGGGAATGTCTAGAGCCTTGTTTCTCGGAGATCCCGACCCCGAATACAGCATTAGGTCAATAATCCTCGCGATACTGCCGGCTGCTGCTGTCACTTTTGCATCAATAGCACCCGCTGGGTCCATCCTGGACCTGAGAAGGGGAGACTGCGTCTCTACAATTTCAAAAAAACCTATAAATCCTCCTAAAAAATTATTTAGAAAATGTAGCCTCCTGGAAGCCATAGTGTAAAACAAAGGCGTCGCTCCGGCTTGTTCATTAATAAGTTCCGTAGGACTGACTCCCCGCAGAAAGGCCCTCATCGGATCCTTGATCTTCCCATAAAGATCCACCGCCTGTGCGCTATCTTTTAATCCGGGATTCTTTTCAAAAAATGCTTCCGACAGAACTATTGAAAAAGAAACCACGCCGTCACCCTTCTCAACAAAAGGGAGCTGCATTCTTTTGATCTCCTCAAAATCTCTGGGGTTAGCCGTAGAGGAACTTACCATAAATGTTGTTTTATCTCCAAAAACAGCCTTATCTTTATATTCCTCTATAACGGATGTGCCGGCGGCATCTCTCGGCGCGCCAAAACTGTTGGTCCCGTCAAGGTTCTGGTCAAATATCGCTATGTCAAAACTGTCGTTACCTGCAAGGATACCTATAAGCTCCTGATATGTCTTCGGAACCGTTATCTGTTCGTCCGAAAGCCCAAAACCGTTCTTAAGGTTGGCAATAAGAACTTTTCTGGCAGACGGATTATCATCAACGACTATCGCCTTTAGCTGCTTCACATCTTTTTCTCCGGGGACATAGATATCGTTAGTCGCGTCCTCGGGCGAAAGCGGAAAGCGGACAATAAAACGACTTCCCTCTCCCTGCTTAGTAATGAGCTCCAGGTCGCCGCCAAGACGTTTCACCCTTTCCAGTACACTTTGCATTCCAAACCCTGAACCTCCACGAGCCCCTTTCGTAGTGAACCCTGTTGAACCTATCATTTTCTGCACCGTTTCCGACATTCCGGGACCCTCATCAGCCACAACGATCTCTACAACCCGGTCCCCGGGTTTGAAGTGCCTTTCTCCCTGTTTTTGTACAATATACCGAGAATATTTCTCATCAAAATCGCTTTCTGTTAAAAGTTTATTATTAAACTCTACCCACATATTTTCCTTTTTCACACAAGACTCTCTCGCATTCTTAATAAGATTTTCAAGAACCATATTGAGGCTTTTCTCATCCACAAATATCCTGTCACTTGACTCACTGTTAAACATGAGATATCTGCTTTTATTTTCACCTATCTCGGAGTCGTTCTTTACTATCCTGAACTTGAATACATCTTCAATACGCCTTGCAAAATCATAAACCTGGATATGCTGTTTGACCAGGACATCCGTACCCTTGACCGCTTCCATCGCCGACTCCACAAGTTCCTGCCCCTGCATAAAAGAAGCTATAAGACCCCTGAGCTGATCCCACTCAATAAACGCTTTTCCTCTGGGAAAAGAATCCTCCATATCCCCTACCATCTGGGACAAAGCATCATTCATCCCAAAAGTAGCATTACGCCAGTCATGCACTATCCCATTAAGTGCTTCAGTTTTTATCTTGAAATCTCTTTCTGTTGTATCCTGAACCACGGCTATGGTAGATTTTCCTATCTTCTGGGTCAAGACATCCGCGTTGAAAACCCGGCCGTTCTTGCTTTTATACATCCCCAGCCCGGACCAGTACCCCTGCCTTTTCTGTTCACTGGCTCTTGCAACCCTGTCAACGGCAAATTCTTCGGCATCAATAGTGTTAAGTGCCATCCCTTGCAGTTCATTCCCCGGATACCCAAACAGCTTTCTTGCTGCCTCATTCACTCCGGTTATACGGTTATTATCATTATGAATTATCACCGGCACCGGAAGCCTGTAAAAAAGGTCTTTATAGTGTTCTTCACTTTTCTTGATCTCCTCTTGCGCGCGCGCACGCATCATTGCATTCACTATATTTTCGCCAAGTATGGTTGCATAGTTTATTTCCTCAGACGTCCATTCTCTTTCCATTGCCACCGAATCAAGTCCTATAAAACCGAAAACGTCGTGCCCTTCCAAAAGAGGAATAAGAAGAACGGATCGGGTTTCTTCTCTTTCCATTTCCCGCCTTAGGGCTATCCCTTCATCGGGGATATCGGATATTGAAGAAATATTTACAGGTATATTCTTCTTAAGGGTTTCCACCGCCCAAGGAAAAGCAGTATCTGCTTGTATCCCTCTAAGATCTTTTTTAACGGGAGTTATCCCCTCAGAGCACCATTCGTATATACCATCAAGCACATTCTTGTCCGCCCCCGTATACTGAAATACATAAGTTCTGTCAGCCCCAACCAGTTCGCCAAAACCACGAATTGCCCGGTCTATTCCCAATTCCAATTGATCCCCATACTGAAGGAACATGACATTGACCTCAGCGAGAAATTTCTGAAAACTCTCGGTCCTCTTCTGTGATGAAACATCGTTAAATATCGCCACAAAAGTATCCGGCTCAAAACTGGAGACTGATATATCGTACCACTTACCAAGCTGCGGATGACCGGTAAAACATGTCATCTTCTTATGAACTCCCGTCGTGGCCACTTCTCCGAACTGCCCTATAAAATCATTGGGGTCATTCTCTATTCCCGGAAGCACTTCCGTGACGCGCCTGCCTATAACATTCTCCCTGTCAAGACCCGTCATTTTTTCAAAGGCGTCATTCACATAGGTGTAAATATAATCTACTACTTTCCCGTCTTCATCTTTCACCACTTTGTGAACAGCACATGCTTCATTCATGTTCATAACGATCTGCTGGCTCTTAGCAAGCTCTTCTCTGGCCTTTTCCTGCTCTGTAATATCAACAAAAGATGTATCTACCCCTGTGATATTCCCGTCGCCATCCCTTAAAATAGTATTTTCCGTTTTCACATATATTTTGTTGCCGGCCTTGGTAACATACTGCCTCTCTCCTAATTGTTCCGGAAGGTGGCCTTCTTTTCCCCCATAGATACGGGACATGAACCTGTCAACGGCGTTTCCCCTCTGTTCCGGAATAATATGGTCGAATATAGGCGTTCCTACAACTTCTTCTTTCGTGTACCCCATTATCTCGCACCACTTTTTATTTACACCCGTGATGTTCCCTGTAGAATCTACTATATGGAATGCTATGGGCGCTTCATCCCACAGCCTTTTAGCTATATTTATATTCTTTTGTTCCGCCTCCATGGCCTTAGCCCTTAGCAGCTTAACCTCATGGTCGCGTCTTCTTTTTCCTTCGGACAATATCTGTTCAATCCTGAAATTGGTTTTCTGAAGTATTTCCGCCCTCAGGAACCTGTTCATCTCATTTATTTCTGAAGATTCTTCTCCTCTGTCCGAAAGCATTCTAGTGAGTGCGACCTCCAGGTTATTGTCGACTTCTCCCGGGGATAAACTTCTCTGTCTTTCTCCAAGCTTGGTTCCCCATATCTTTTTCACGTTCGTGGCATTGAACGTAGCTCTGAATTTTCTCTGAAAATACGCCTCTAACGGATGCAAAAGCTGCTCTTCCATTATGACCTTCCTGGGGCCGGCTTCTTCTCCGAACTGTTCATCTAAATAGGCATATAAGTCACGTCTTAGATTTAACAAAAAGAACAAGCCATTTTTCCTAATATCGTCAAAGAGCAGATTCAACCGCAGTTCGCCGTCGGATCCATACAGTTCACGAAGCAATGTGTCGAAATCACTCGGATCCTCTTCGTTAACGACCATACAGTCGGTATCAAGAACTACAATATTTCCGGATTCGGTAATACCGCAATTGCTCATTTTATGATCAGTATGCAGAACCCCTCTTTTAGCGATCTCCTCAAAGCTTCTGCAATATTCATCAACAATGTTTTTAAATCTCTGAACTTCCGGAGACGTGTCAAACATGATATACCCGTTTGACGCCTCAAGTTCCATTTCCAGCTTTTCCACCATATCCTTGACAAAAGTATCGACTTTCGGGCTTTCAAGATGGTTACCGTCATACATTGTGCTGTACATAAGCGGAAGAACCTTCATCTCCACTGTCACCATCGGAAATGTTATTTTGTCATAATTAAATGACCTGGTGTCCTGTAGATACGACAACAGCATCATACTTGGAAATCTCATTTTGTCGAACTCAACGTTCTCGAAATAATCAAGCGCCGCTATAAGTCCGCCAAGGTACTTGTTAGCTACACCTACCCCGCGCATCTCGCTTTCAATATCAACAAGCTTATGATTATCTCCATGTTCGGTGAGAAAAACTTTTATTACTTTGTCGGACCTTCCGTTCTGGTCAACAGAAAAGCACATTTGTTTACTTCCGCGTCCTATATATGTGTACCCGGTCGCGCCAAGAACCTCGGCCACCAGATTCTTCCTGGAACGAATCTCTATTTTTTCATCCGTAGCGGCAATTAATTCAAACGCTCTGGATGAAGCTATCCTGGTAAGTGTCTTTTCTCTCTGCGCGTCCCCGAAAAATATGGAATATTTCCCTACTTGATTCTCATCCAGCCATTTTTCCCCGTCCGGAGCCATTTGTATCGCGGCTATTAAGGACCTGAGCCCGACATCCAGGGCTCCCGTTTCTATAATATCTACGCTCTGCTCTATGAATTCGGCAGTCACACCTTTCTCTGCCCGTTTAGAAGCCATCAAAACGGCTCTGGACATCTTCAAAAGGTCATCGACCATCTCCCTGTCATTGCTCTTTGCGTTTTCGCCTGCTATGACATACTCAACAGCGTCAGAGAGTAATACATAAAAATCTATGAGATCGAGATTAGGCGAGACCAAAAGACGCCTTTTTCCCGCATCCCATCCTATCCCCCCACCGGCATAGGGAAGTTCCTTTACCGCGTCTTCCGCTATTTTTATCGATATACCCGCGGTTCTAAGCATTTTGTCTATGTTCTCAATATCTCGTCTGGAAACATTTTCATTCCAATGCAAACTCACAACATTTTTTATTTCCGGACTTTTGTCTCCGATACTCCGCAGGTTCTGGTCTCTCCTGCCAAATATCTCAATAAATGACATCTTATCCGTGCCAAGGGCTTGTGAAAGACCCGCGCTTAAGGCCGCATTTTCAGCTCTATTTCCCATATGTTCAGGCAGGACCGATCGCCACACCTTATCCCGTGACATCTTATAGTCTCTCGTAGAAGTTACCGTGGACATATCATTTATAAAACCTTCATCCCGCCTGTTAGCCTGATCAAGAAGTTCTATTTCATCAGCACCCATATCTGTCTTATCAAAAAGAAGATCTGCCCTATCCGATCTTTCATATTCATCTGTCCATTTCCAAAATTTAGCGGCTTTAGCCTCCAGCACCAGCCTCATCTCTTCTCCAAAAAGGTCCATTTCATTCGGCAGTTCTCCCGGAGCATCAAGCTTCTCATCGAGATATGCCCTCACAAAGCGATCGAACATACTTCTAAAAACTTCATTCTCTTCATGTCCGAATCCCGCTTTAGCGAATATCTCATGTACTATAAAACCGGCATTGATATATGTCGGATCGTTCGGAAGATATATTCCCTGCCCACCGGCATGAGGCTCTCTAAGCTTAAACTCCTCATCTTCCTCTGTGATTATCCGAAGCTGTCCGGCTCTCACCAAACTCTCGAAATCCTCTGTAAGGTCATTGGAGATGATCCCCAGGAACGCTGTGATAAATGAAAGCGGAAGTTCATAGTTCTCATAATCAATTATTTCGCTATGACCTTTTTCGATAGCTCTGCGTATCTTCGCGTCCTGCTCCTTTTCGCTCTCAAGAGCATTTCGTATAGCCTCTTTTTCGACACGTTCCGCGTGCTTAAGATCAAGCATTTTATAGATAAAATCCTCTCTACTCTTCTCATCATCTCTAAGAAAAACATATTTGGTTTCTTCGGGGCCTGCCGGAGATATCACACTGCACCAGTACTTCTCCGATCTTCCCTTCACATTCATGCTGCATGGAACAAGACGAAATAAAGTATCGGCTATCTGGACGGGTTGTGCCTGTTTGAATTGAAAGTTTATGCGAACATTTTCACGGTCACCAAAATTCACACCCATGGACAATGCCGTGCGGTCATTGGTTTCAGCAAGCAGGTCCACTTTTTCTGAACGGATCGCGGTATGCATAACATATTCAAGCATAGCAAGGTCCTTCATTTGACGATCATTATCAAATGGAAGAAAAATTGACTGCGGTGAAATATTATTGCGGCCAACCTCAAGTGAATACGCGTTTTGAATATGTATATTGGAAAGTGTAAATATTATGACCAGCATAACGGATACACTTTTCTTGAAGCTTGTTGCAAATAAACTCATTTAGTACATTCCTGCCTTTTTTTATATATAAGGTTAAGATATCGTAAGTTTTCTAGCTTTTTGTTCTCTAATGTACAACCATGATATCATATATTGGATATATGTCAATCCCCTTAGGCTTCCTTTTTGAAACACTAACACAGTGGGTAAAATGAAACAAATATGCGATACTGCGCGACACGTAGCACATTACACATAAGTCTATACAAATAAGCTACTTATAGCTTACAGCTTATAGCTTACAGCTATCCTATCATTTTGTGAAATTCTTCTTCGGTGAGTACCTTGATACCCTTGGCTCTGGCTTTATCTAGTTTTGATCCGGCTTTTTCACCGGCAACAACGAAGTCTACACCTGAACCTATACTTGACGCGGACTCTCCGCCGAGAGATTCGACCAGGTCTTTCGCTTCCGAGCGGCTTATCGTG
>CAYWDJ010000067.1:0-8674 GCA_964457005.1 uncultured Planctomycetia bacterium | reverse complement strand
GCTCTCGTCAAGAATTTATTGTCCTGTTTCTATCATTTGCGCCATTATGAAGTCCCTTTCTTGTTGTTCTTCCGTCACTTCAGATCCCGCGTCACAATATCCCACATCCTTTTCAAAGGTAAGAACAGACTCTCTTGCCGGGGTTTCAACCTCTACGGCGGTCAGCTTCCCAGCGTCTTTATCTGCGCCATACAGTATTGTTGTGTTCTCTTTATCGTGAAAATCCTTGTCCGTAAATCCTATAGTAACATGTGGCAACAAAATCTCACCTTCCGACATTACCATATCCTGTATTGTTTCATGTTTGAACCCCAGTATCTCTCTGGCGGCTATGATAGCATTTTGTGTCGTGACATCCGCTATAGCAAAAAAGGTCTTCTCCCCCTTTTTATTTTCTAGCGCACCTACATCGCTCACGGAAAAATCGTCCGAATTACTGATCTGATAAAGTGCCCTCAGAAAAATTTCAGCTTTCGCGGCATCGACAAGCACTCGCCGCGCCTTGAACATCTCGTAAGGGTTTATTATTATCATATGAAGTCCCTCGCCGTGTTTCCGGACGAGATTATTATTTATCCCTCTAACCCCTTGGGAGACCTCTATTCTGGTTAAGAGGGACTCAAGTGCACCGGTATCCCCAGCACCGAATCCTACCCCAAGACTTATGTAACGACTGTTTCTTAATTCCTCGATCATTATGGTCTTTAGGACATCTTTAACTATGGGAGACATTCGTATATTACCAGCGGAGTCCTCCCGCACGAGCATGGTCCTTTTCATACTATCCCTTGTCCCTTTATCGGTATCCACAGGGAGATCTACCCCGACCGCCATACTTAATATAAACCCTCTGGTCTTCGATTCACAATCCCCAAGAATAATAGGAGCAAGCTGCCTTATCTTTTTTGCCACCATATCATGGATGAGATTGACTTTAACCTGTCCTTGCAGTGAATTTATATCATCCCGGATACCGTTCTTGTTGATAAGAATAGGCAGATAAGCTGCCGGTAGCCCCTCCATTTCGAACATCAAGGTGTCCGCCAATTCTCCAGTAACTCCTACCGAATCAAGAATCTGCTTTTCCTGATTGACCTGCAAATATTCCATATCTATTTCATCGACACCATCCCTAGATCCGAGGGCGGAATTTACGACCCTGCGGAAGTTATCGTTATCGGTACCCATGGCAGGGGGATGCAATATCGCAACTACTTGTTTTCCCTTGAGGTCCTTAGCAATATCCATTAACATGCCTGCCGTCTTTACCTCGTCTTCAGAAAGTATTCTGTTAACTTCCATATCAAACTCATCAAATACAACCACATCCGCCTCAACCGCCAGGCCCTCCTCTATCTCCCCTCGGAAAATCTCAACTAGATACGTCTCGACACGTTTGAGTTCAAGGCTATGGGTATAAAGTTTTTTAAGGGTCTTGAAAGGCTTGTTCCTGTATTCCTCCTTGCTAAGGATGCTCCGTATTTCCTTGGGAGTGTTCGCATCCGCTATTAACTTTGACATCAACTCTGTGTTGGATAATTTTGATACCGTCCATCCCCTCAGATCGAAAAACTCGAATGTTTTACCACTTATTGTAAGCGCGGTAATAAGATTCTCTGTCTTCCCGAAAACTCCCCCTCCTATTATCTTAAAGGGGTTACCTTTCTCGAGTTTGTCTAATATCTGCTGAACTATATCGAGATCCGCTTCTGCACCGCCCATGTCCATATATTCGGAAGGCAGATCCAGCAGTTCCGCCGTTGGCATCTCCGCCGTTGCGAAGTCGCCGCGAACGTCAAATTCCATTGCTGCGCCTTTAGGAACATCCAACATAAGCTTTGCAGTGTAAAATCTTCCATAATCATAAAGCCCTTTTCCGAACCACACCGTAGTATTATCCTTTCTTAATGTTTTTATGACAGAGATGATCTCCATTGCTTCTTCAATATCACATCCGAAAAACTCTTGTATCATCCTCGGCAAACGTTCCTGAAATTCTTCCAGTAGTTTGGTGACGCGCTTCTCAGAAGGCTCAGTATCCTCTTCCTTGGGGTTTGGATGAAAAACCTGTACAACATAACCATTAGAATTGATATGGTTGACAAACTCTTTTGCTTTTCCCACCGGGGTAAGATTTGTTCTGCCTAAACTTTGCTTAAAAGGCGCAAATGTACGTGCATTATACTTACTCAGATCAAGTTCTTTCTGGTTCAATTCCACCCTCTCTCCCGCTTCTATTGCCATTGATTTAAGGGGCTCCTTTTCTTCAAGGTCATATCCATAGAGGCAAACATTTCCGGGGACAGTGTCGGGCGCGAAATAGCTGATTCCTTTATTCAAGGGAAAACGGATAGCGGCCCTAACAGATTGCGCCGGAACCATTGTTACCAAACCCTCAAAAGATGCATCATTATTCTGATCAATCGACTCTGAAAGTCGGCCATCTTGGGTTTCTAACAATATCATTTTCTTTTCCAGTTTCCGCCTTTTTGCCCCCTCTCTTATCATGTCAAGTCCAGCCTGTTCTATAAGAAAGTATCTTGGTATTTCACATTCATAAACGATTATGTCCTTACCCCCGAATACTACATCAGGATCAAAAACCCCTCCAGTATATTTTTTATCTATGGTTGTAGCTCTTGCATATGCTAAGGCAACCTGTCTTGCTACAGAAATGGCTCGCTCCTTCGCCCTGATCTTGTCCTTAATAGAATCATCCACTACGCTTACTGAGAGGAACAGTTTCTCGCTCCTGCCATTTTCCCCGGTTTCATTCCCGGGAAGGGCTGTTTCTCCTATATGAGATTCTACAAGTTTCTGCATGCCATATTGCTTAAAAAGTTCTGCTTCACTTTTTGCCACATTTTTATCACGTGACTTCTCCCTATAACGACTTTTTATTCCTCTCGCAGCAACCGTTTTTATCGGCGCTGAACTTTCTAAAGCCGCACGATATATTGTTACTGTCCCGAGGTCATTGATAAACTGTGCCCTTATTTCCTCAGGGGTAAGCTCTCCTGGATCCCTGTCTTTGGATAATTTCTTATAAAAAGTTATAAACGATTTATATTTTAAGACAAGATAAGGATCATTTAATAATATGAAGAATTTGTTAAGAACACCCTCTTTTTTAAAAGCATCAATGATCTTCTGAGCATCATCAGCAGCATAGTTATTACCATCTTTCAAGTATGAGGGTAAGAGACTCCTAGCTATCGCGACCGGATCTACAACGGTCTCTATAGGCATTTCTGCTGTAGCAGTATCGCCCCTGGTTAGTTCAGCAATATCCTCATCAGAGGTCTCCCTGGACAGCTCTATCAACCCTTTAATATCGGCTCCATCGAGCCCCATCCCGGCCCTCATGATCCATGTCCGGAATGCCGAGGCAAAACCTGCATCTTCCAGAAAACTCTCAGGGAGTTCTCCCCCCGCTTTCTGCTGAAGTTTTTGAATGGCGATACCTCTAATAACTTCAAAACCAACTACACCTGCATAATCTTTGAAAGCACTCTCCGTATTTATCATGTCCAATATAGCGAACGTGGTTATGGGGGTAACATTAAGCCCCAAAACATTTAAAGTCTGTATCACGCGCTCCATATTTTTTATATCTGAAGGGTTTATGCTTTCAAATCGCAATCTCCTACCTTCCTCCAGGAGTTCCGACTCTAGGCCGGCAGATCTAAAAGCTTTCACCGCTTCGGCGGGCATAACCGCTGTCGCTTTATCTCCGCCTGTCCCCAATTCACCCTCTAAGATTTCAGCTTTTCGTTCAAGTTTGTCCAGTATATCGTTGACCGACATCATTACCTTATCTGAATGTTTAATGCCACTATTTGCTGCTGCGTTAAGTTCATGTAATAAAGCATTGACAAACCAACTTGAGTTTACCGTACCGCCGACATCGCCGAAACTTCTATATGACAGGTTGACTCCGTACGTAGGACTGTTGGATCCGATAGCCCATGGTATTGTCTGACCGTTTTTACCGGTTATGATACTTATAGGGAAGAATCTGGAAATATTCAGCAACCGCTCTACGTTAGCGGCACCAAAGCTCTTCGCAAGTTTGACCTTGATGGTGTCCCATGCCGGGAGGTCTTCAAGAGAATGTGCTTCCAGCCCTTCATATTTTTTAGCATGACTCATCTTCAGAAAGAGATCTATAACCGCTTGATGCCCGTCGTACGTCATACTGTTCCTGTCGTAATTTACACTGAAAATTCTCTCGTTAAAAGTGTTCATTAATGTTTCTGCACCTTCTCTGGATGCGTAAACAGCCTCTCCCCTTATCTCTCCTATCTTTTTACTAAATTCTCCTGCTTTCTTCGATATGCGCAAATATCCACTCGGCACCATTAATACAATACCTTTGTCGGGGTTTTTTTTAAATGCATTCATAACCTCTACCGAAAGATCAAATATTCCTCTTTTCTTTGAATCCTTGATTCCCATTTCGGAAAGCATACTGGCTATAGCGATATTTGATACCGATGACTCGACTAAAATTTCCACAGGGCTTACCTCTCCAGCAAGAAGGTTAAAATACGGACAGTCTTTCTCGGTTGTAAGCTTAGGCATTATCTCTACATAAGAATACCCCTTATTTTTGAAAAGCTGTTTAAGATTGGACGTATGAAATCCTCCAGTGACAAGAAGAGCAGTGTTTTTGTGGTCTTTTTTGAATTTAGCTTCGATATTTTTCAAAAAGGCCTGATCCCTCTTTAGGGAATAGTCGAAGAAGTTCTCCATATGTCCTCGATACAGGTCTAACTTGTCGATCCCATCCGGCATTCTAAAATCCATTCCGTATTGCGTTGCCGTATAATCAAAATACTCCCTGAAAACTTTTACCCGATAACCTTTTTTGTCTGAAGAATAGAAATCATACTCGGTCTTGGCAAGGTGCACATTGAAAAGATCTTTGATGAGTTCCAGTTTTTTATCAAGCGTGTAGAGTTCCATCTGGGCATTATTCTCACGTAGGGTTGCCATTATCTCATCCGCCAGCCTTTCCATCTCTTCCAGTACTTTCATCCTGTCCAAAATCTCGAATGCCTTGACATATTCGGAATATTTTACGAGAGCCGGATAATCGGCATAATCTATATTTACCAGTTTTGCCTTTTTGAACAAGTAAGAGTAAAAACGTTCTTTCGTAATTTCCCCGTTCTTTAGATCGATAATCATTTTTAGCAAACTGACCGCCTGTTTCTGAGGGAGCACCTTTTTCAAACGATCTACAATGATATACCTGTCCTTATCGGCTCTTTTGAAATCTATCGCATGTTCCATATCAAGCACATTAATAATGGCGTAGAAATTTGGATAACTTTCAATGTTTACCCCACTTTCCAGAGCTGTTTCCTTTAAATGTTCTATATGTTCCTGAAAACCTATTTCTTCGTTTTTATACTGCGTTATATCCTCATCCAAAGCTTTCTGGCTCTCATTGTATATTCTGAGCTTGCAATTAACGATAGCGTTATCCAAGAATGCAAGGTACCTGTCAATTTCGTCCCTAAACTTAAGAGAATCCCTGTATACCCGAAGGTTATCGTAATAAAGTTCAGGCGTTTCTATGCCGAAGAGCTCGACCTGTTCGGGATTATTTATCGCAAAATATTCCGCACCGCTCACACGGCCCTCTCTCACGAAATAATCGGAGACTTTCTCTCGAACGATCTCATCTCTATCTTGTGTAAAGACAGAAAGATCATATCTCCCCTGTCCTCCCTCAAGAAAAACAAGATCTATCCCATAATTATCTTTGCAGTAGTCTATAATGTTTGATAAAGACTGCTGTGCAGAATAATTACAGTGCGCGTCCTGTACATGCACAATAAGCCTACCGTTCTTCCCCTGAAAATTATCTTTAGCTTCACCGAACCGAAGCGGTACTGTAAGATCACTCACATTTATCAACGGGGCCTCTAAAGGTATAGCCGATTTAGCAGGAACAGTGATAAAGAAAGTAGCAACAAACGTTATTAGCGTTACCATTCCTGTCACCTTTTTAAGTATTTTAAAAGTTCTCATTTTGAGTTCCGTGTGAAATGTGCCTTAAGAGCGTCTTTAATATCTACCCAAAAAATTACGATCGATTTATATGTAGCATTGCTTTACATATATGTTATAAGTATACTCTGGAATATCCGTTAAGGCAAGAAAAAGTAATATATTTTTATGATAATGGCAGTTTGCTGTTGTTGTCATCTGACGTGAGTACTTTTGTTGAAATTATAGGGTTTATGGATAAATATTTAAACAAAGAAAAGCGGAGAAAAGACACCAATCAGCGGGCCGTTTGGAGAAACCCCGCCGGTAGGTATTTTTTATGTGCTGCGCACAATGATACGGTAGTTCATTATGCCCTGAGAGGATTAAAAAATAAGGTTCTTGCGTCACAGTATAAACTACAATTGCCAGATGAGGCCAAGTTTTGGAGATCACAATTTATTATCTCCACTTCTGAAGAATGGCTTTGAGGTGCCAATTTGTCACCTCAAAGAAATAACCGGACGCAATTTGCGACCGGTTCGCTAGGAGCATTTTTCCACTTACCTCGCTATCTCTTGGCAATAATCTACTTGCTAGTTATTGCTGAACGGCCACATAGGGGTTACTCCCCTGCTGGTAATTACATGTACATCGTAAATACCTATTTGCGATGTAACCTATTACAGTATATATTTTTATGGGGATAAAGGAGAGAACTGGTCACAGTTTGTGCCCAGTGTAGAAATATATGCAGGAATTGGGGGGGGAATTGTGTTTATGGATGTGGAGGGATTGAGATCCCGGATATTTCTTTCGTAAATTCCGGGATGACAAAGAAGAAGATTTATGGTGAAAAAGAAAAATCGGCGGAGGCAGGGGTAATCCCCCACGAGGCAATTGAGGGTAAAATACTTCTGATCAGGGGTAAAAAAGTGATGCAGGATGCGGATTTGGCTGAGTTGTACGGGGTTCCGACAAAATCTCTAAATTTAGCGGTTAAACGTAACATGAAGCGCTTTCCTGAAGACTTCATGTTCAGATTAAACAAAGAGGAGCATGAAAGTTTAAGGTTTCAAATTGAAACCTTAAAGGGTTCGACAAAGGAGGGGGGAAATTCTTTAAGATTCCAATCTGGCATCTTAAAGAGAGGAAAACATTCCAAATATTTACCATATGCGTTTACAGAACATGGCATATTAATGCTTTCAAGTGTGCTGAATAGTGATCGGGCGGTTCAGGTGAATATAGCCCTTATGAGGGTTTTTGTTGAACTCAAAGAGATACTTTCTACGCATAAAGAGCTAACGCATAAATTAGGCGAACTTGAAAGAAAGATCGAAAACCATGATGGTGAGATATGTACGATATTTGAGGCCATCAGGCAGATTATGGATCCGCCTCAGGCGAAGCCCAAGAGAAAGATAGGGTTTCATCATGAGTAGCTCTAAGCACCTTTGGAAACAATTTAAGGATTGGGTTAAATATACCGTTATCTTTCTGTCTTCAAGAAAAAATTTTTCTGAAGCCTGATGATCTCTTCCGGCTGGTCAATTGGGGTCATATGCGCGCTGTTTTTGATCACATGCATTTCAGCATCCGTTGCAAAGCTGCTGTGCCATTTCGTAAAAACAGGGGTACAAAGATCATATTCGCCTGCCGTAAATAACATGGGCATATTGAGATCCTTTAAAAGCCCTGACACGTCCAGTTTCCGCAGATTTCCTAATATGTTCAGCTCCGAATCACATTGTATCATAATGTCATGTATTTGGTGATTCTTCTTTTCTCTCAATCGCAGCATTGGTCCGGGAAAAGGCCATGTGCGGATAACATTCTTCCTTACAAATGACATTACCGATTCCTCATACAGTTCATCACGCGCCCGACCGCCCAGGTCACATTCATCGATCATCTTTCCATAATCGTCAGGAAGGTCTTCTTTGAGCCCGGGAGCTATGTCCGCAATATATTTTGGAAAACTCAAAATGGGACTGTGCAGAGAAAGGGATATTATCCCCTCAGGGTGGTCATGAGAAAATCCTGTTGCGAGTGTTGTTCCCCATGAATGTCCGATCAAATGATATTTCTTCAAACCGAGAAAATCTCTTACGGACCTTACTTCGCTGAAAAATCGTTCGGGATACCATAGTGATGGATCTTCAGGTCTCTGGGAATTACCGCAGCCCAGCTGATCATAAAAGATTACGGGCCGATCCTCTGAAAGCGCTTGAAACGCAACAAGGTTATCATGGCTTCCACCGGGACCGCCATGTAAAACAAGAGCCGGGGGATTGTCACCTCCACCTGTCTTTCCATACCAGAGACTATAAGTCTTTCCTTTGTGCCTATACGGGATAAATCCCTCTTCAGTATACTCTGGTTCATGAAACAAGTTCATATCGGGGAACGTCTTCACTTTCTCTTTAGTCGTAATACAAGCCAGACAATAATAACTATTAACACTATAATTGCAAGAACCACACTAATCTCCTTTGTTGGTATTTTTAGACCGGTTCTCGTTTTATTCGGACACCTGTTCCAGTTTTAAACCTAAAACCGCCCCCTTTTTGTTCCTAAAAGTGTCCCCCCAGTTTACAGATTTATACAAGATACCGTTTCTACAATCATAATTAAAGCTGTCACTATAGTCAGCGCTATCAGAAATTTTCCC
>CAYWDJ010000066.1:1541-8682 GCA_964457005.1 uncultured Planctomycetia bacterium | reverse complement strand
TAGACAACACCTTGCTGGAAGCTGTTCTCGCTAAGCGGAACTACATCCGCGGCGATCGCATCAAGAAGGTTCTTTGCTTCTTCCGCCTTTTCAGTATCGTCGCCCTTGGCAAAATACTCGGCTTTAGTTGTTGTCGCACCGGGGTTCTGGCTCTGGGGTCCGTATATCTCGACTTCCCAGATAGAAATTCCCCAATCCTCATTAACTCTCTTAAGGCCTACTATCTTTATGTAGCGACATTTCACCGCAGGGAAAGCCGCGGTCATCGTACCTCCCTGACCGTCCGTTTCATGGTAGGCCTCCGCCCAGTTCTGGCCATCGTTCGAAACCAGTATCTGGTAATCTACAGCGTGAGCCCTTTCCCACTTAATGACAATTTCATTAATAACACTTTCCGTACCAAGATCATAAGATATCCACTGGATACCTTCAATATAATCGCTGGACCATCTTGTAAGCATGTCACCATCAACGGTGGCCATCGGCTCAGGTTCCGGAGCCCAGTCGGGTGTCCGGTCAAAACTTGACGCCTCTGCAGCAGTTACATCAAGATACATTATAGTGTCACCATCGGCAACCTCAACCAGCTCAAGATCGGCAGTTACAACCGCGGGACTCACCATCTCAACGGTCTCAACAACCTCAAATGTCTCCGGCTGCGTACCGCTTGGAGAACATCCGAACAAAAGCACGGAACAACTTAAAAATAAACCCAGTAGCATCAACTTGTTTTTCATTTTTTCCCTTCCTTTAAAGAATTTATTATCCCTTTAACCCCGTCAAAGCAATACCTTTAACAATATATTTCTGAAACACCAGATATACCACAAGCATAGGCAGCGTAGCAACTACCGCCCCGGCCATTACCATGCCAATATTAGCGCCAAACTGTCCCGTCAGTACCGCAAGAGCCAGCGGGATGGTCCTCATATCACTGGTATTGGTTATTACCAACGGCCACACAAAATTGTTCCACTGCTGGAGAAAAGTAAATATCGCCAGAGTCGCCAACACCGGTTTAATAAGCGGCAAAATCACCTTACGGTATACCATGAACTCACTGCATCCGTCTATTCTCGCGGCATCTATAAAATCGTTGGGGACGCTATATATGAACTGCCTGCAGAGAAATATACCGAAGGCACACCATGCCGCTGACGGTATTATAAGTCCTCTATAGGTATTAAGCCATCCAAGATTCTTCACTATTATGAACCCCGGAATAATATTTACCTGCCAGGGGATCATGAGCGATGCAATAAATAGAAAGAAAAGCTTATCCCTTCCCCAAAATCTGTGTTTAGCGAACGCGTACCCCGCCAGGGATGTCGCGAACACGTTGAAAAGCGTGACCGACCCGGCAACAAAAAGGCTGTTGAACAGGTACCTCGCCATCGGGACCATCCTAAAAAGATCTTTATATGGTTCTATTGTCGGATTTTTGACAAGAAAACTCGGGGGATATGATTGTATCTCACTAAGGGGTTTTATGGATGTTACAAGCATCCACACGTAAGGCAGAGCCATCGTCAATGCACCTGCTACCAGAAACACATATATAAATGTCCTGATAGTCAGTGAATCTTTTCTTATTCCGATATTACTCAACATTTATTAGATAACCCCTTGTAAATATTCCTTGTCCGATTTCATCAAACGCCAGTTTATCATCGTAAGTATAAAAACTATGAAAAATATAACGTACGCCAGTGCCGAAGCATATCCCATGTGCAGCTTGGTAAATCCCTGGTCATACAAATATGCAACTATGGTAAGCCCTGAATCCAGGACACCGCCAAGCCCTCCCTGTCCTCCGGTCATAACGTAGACCTGTTCGAATACCTGAAAACTGAAGATGAAAGCCACCATACTTACAAAAACGATAGTAGGCTTCAAGAGAGGCAATGTAACATTAAAGAACTTGGTCCAGAAACCGGCGCCATCGATCTCGGCCGCTTCATAAACAGAATTAGGTATTGTCTGGAGCCCGGCAAGAAAGAGTATCATGTTATAGCCGAGTCCCGCCCATACCGACATGATCATAATGGACGGCAATGTCCATACGGGACTGGACAGCCAGTCTATCGGCTGGAACCCGAGCTTGATCAGGAAAAAATTAAACAGACCATATTTCTCCCCCGCGTACAGCCATTTCCATATAACCGAAACCGCGACCAGCGCGGTAACTGTCGGCAGAAAAAATATGGATTTGAAAAAGTTCTTAAATTTGATCTTCTGGTCTACGGCTACAGCCAAAAGAAGTGAAAGACATATTCCCGTAGGCACAACACCTATAACATAAATGGCAGTATTCCTCAGGGCCTTCCAAAACAGAGGATCGTTAAAAAAGATGTTCTTGTAATTGGCCAAGCCTATGAATTGAGGAGAAGATATCACATTGTACTTTGTGAACGACCATATGAATGAAATGAAAACCGGGGCCACCTGGAATACGAAGAAAAGAGTGAACGGCAAAGCAATAAAAAGATATGAAATCTTTTGCCTATTCAATTGTTGCAGAAATGTCTCTTTTTCCATATACACCCTTCTTTAGTAATACTTATATATATATAAGGCTTCCTAGTGCCCAAATATTCTACATAAAATCGACTATCCTGTCAATGACGGTTATCAACAAGGTGTAAAAGTATCAATAATCTGGGTTTTTCCATATGCTTCCAGCGTATAATTGCCCGTAGACCCGGGTATTAACAGCATTTCTCCACCCGGCACAGCTTTTGGCACATCATACCCCTTTCCGCCTATCATAACCCTTGCTTTTCCCTCGACCGTAACAAGCGCATGAAAACTTTTTATATCTTTTTTAGGAATAACTGCGCCGTCTGTCAGTGTTATTCTGTGAACCTCCAAACCTTTATCCTCAAAATCACCGGGCAATCTTTCAACCTTACAGGTATCCCCTTCCTCTATTACAAGAGGCTCCTTCGCCTTGACAACATCAGCATGCATCTCTCCCACTCTGTCTATATCCAGTATCTTTTTGGCCCCCGCAACAGGAAATTCCGGAAATGCATACCGAATCGGATATGTGGCTCCGTCTTCAAGAGACTGGGTAGGTCCGGCTATCTGAGGCTCAACAACTTCAACTCCGGCTGCCAAAGCATGCAGGGTCCCTGAAGGAACAGGAATTACATCACCAATGTTCACTGTCATATAGTTGTAAAAATAGTTGATCCCATCTTCGGCTTTCTTATAAGTGTCCAATGCCTCCTGCACTCCCGAAAGCGTTCCCGCAAGAGCATTTGCCGCGACTTCCGCATCCCTGGTCTCATCCAGCGTTTTCTTGCCTTCCGCGTCTCCTTCAAGAACCCGAACCAAGGCATTGAGGGCTTTTCCATACTCGACCAGGGCTTCTTTATACTTATCGGCGACCTGGTCTTTGTACTCGTCGACCGATTCGCGACTAAATCCCAGAATTATCTTCGCTCCTCCCTGAGCAAGGCCAGTATCTACTCCGGTAATTATCCAGAGCTCATTTTTCGCATCATGGAACTGTACCGAAAGACGTCCTTTAGGTGTAAGAATCTTTATGAGCGGCATAAAATGACCGAATTTGGCAACAACTCCTTTCCCCAAAAGAGGTTCGGCAGCTTTTTCTACAAGCTCAGCCATTGGCGCTGAAACCCCGGCTATCAGGCCCTCAGAGCTCTTGTCTCCAGCCTCCGCGCCATACCAATACTCGCCTATTCCGCCTACTCCCCATACTTTAGGCTCTTTGTAAGGGTTGATATATACCGGAGCACCTCTCTTAAGATCTTCTATGGCCTCTTCTAATTTTTCTCCGGCAGCCTGCGCGCCTACCGACTTGGTTCCGGGGGAAAGATCGGCGATTATTGCCGGAACTATCTCTTTTCTTGAAGCAACGATCTCGTCCGCCCTTCCCTGCGTATCGGCTGTCGCATACATCCTAAATTCAGGAGCATTACCCGAAGGCCTGATATGCACGACATCGTCACTTGCGAAAACTATTCTTATCCCGTCGGTGACATTGATGGAAACGATGTCATTAAAACCTTTATCTTTATTGAAATACTTTGCTATCCTTTCCTTTATATTGGTGTAGATAACGGCCTCTTCACCTGTACGTTTTGATTCAATACCATTATTATCCGTAACGATCACTCCACCGCCGTTGAAATCCATCTGTATAATGTCCGCGTTTTCCGGCGAGAACATCTTAATTATCTCTTTCCCCATTTCAGCTGTGTAAATCTCACATCCAGGGATCTTATCATCCACAACATCCGCATGAGTATACCTGGACGGCAAGCTGGTAGAGATCAGTTCCGAAACGGTCTTGCCCTCTTCTTTTGCGAGAAGTATGGCCGAGACAAGAGGAAGCACGGCATCTCTGGTAGGAAGCGCTTTTATTGTTTTACCTTCTATCTTCCAGTCACTCCCCAGAAGAAACCCGCCGTTAGACTCCCAGCTGACAACCTTGCTGGAGGCGTCTTCCAAAAGTCTCTTGTTCATCGCCGCTATAACATGAGGAGACCCGATCTTTGTCTGCACAACCTCTATCCCTTTAGTAGTAAGGGCTTTAACAACCGCATCATTAGCGCTTATCGGCACAGCCACGAAATCCGGCTTCAGAAATATCGAAACAAGCGCGCCGAGTTTATCTCCGGGAAGAAAATTCCCGTTCTCATCAGCAAGAAGAGGTCTGTCGGAATCACCATCTGTAGAAATAATAGCAAAAGGCTTATGCTCATTCGCGGCTTCCTTGAGCAGCTGCAGCGTTTCAGCTGAAACTTTTTCTGTGTCAACCGGAACAAAGGCTTCACTACGTCCTACAGCTACAACTTCAGCCCCCAGAAATTCAAATATGTCTTTAATAATATCCCTTCCCACGGCTGAATGCTGATAAAGAACTATCTTCTGGCCTTTAAAAGTGTCCGATGAGAATACATTAGCGTACCGCTCTTTATATTCTTCAACCGCATTTTTGTGATGCTCCTGTTCCGGAATGGTTTTCTCTTCTTTGAACATGCCACCGGCATCAAAAGGAGACTCGTCACTGGACAGGCCGTATATTTCTTCACGAGCTACCGCGACATTCTTAAGAATGTCAGCCTCATCAGCCTTAAGGACTTCTCCAGTTTTCTTGCTGAATTTTATACCGTTACGATCATCCGGGATGTGGCTTCCGGTAACCATAATGCTCGGCATACCTTCCCTTATCCCGTAATTTGCAAGCGTCGGGCTTGGTACCAGCCCGCAATGAAAGACTTCCAGGCCTTCATCCTCTACGGCCTGGCTGACTGCAGCCATTATCCTGGGAGTACTTCCTCTTCTGTCTCCCCCAACCGCAACAGTCCCGCCCTGAGACACTTCTCCGCGCTCAGCGAGAAATTTAATAAAACCCCTGGTATTTATATAGCACTCCATGTCTGTCATAAAGTTCACTTTATCTCTGAGGCCGCTTGTGCCGAATTTTAGTTCATGTCTTTCCATAACGCCTTCCTTCTTTTTTCTAATTCCTCGATATCAAGTCCAAACATCTCATTGTATGCAGCTTCAAATGAAATATCATTTCCAAAAATTGGAACATTATATGTATTGTCTTTATCTCTAAGATCGGTATCTTCTTTGACGGCGAGATCCACTTTGCCTCCAGAGGTAAGAACAGAAACATGTCTCATCTCTTCCTCAACAACCAAGGCTTCACTTCCAATCGAATTGTATAAACCGGATCTTTCTCTCAGGACAGTCTTTCCCAGTCGTTTGCTTCTAACGGCGAAAGCACCCACTGCGTCGAGATCCGAGAATTCCGAATCAAGGATCACGCAGTCCTCTACCGTGCCCTTCCCTGAAATGACCGTATTGATAATAACTGAATTCTTCACCACAACACCATCGGCTATCTTTGAACCCAAGATAATATTGCCGCCCGAATCTCTTTCTCCGGAAATATTGGCTATGTCTCTAGCCAGAGAGCCCCTTTCATCTTTAGAATTAAGCGATAAGTATTTATTACGCATCGCCGAATGCTGTCCTATATCGGACCAATAGGTGTCTTTACCTATATCGACAACCTTGAATTTAAGATCACGTCCGAACCTCTCCCTGAAACGATCCTTCAGTATCTGCACCTTTTCAAAGAAGTCAGGCACCATATCTATTATTTCTTTAAGCCCGAGGTCCTCCACTGCCTTCTCGTACCACTCAGCCGAGTCATAGGCTCCCATGGCCAAAGCCATCAGGAAATACGGATCAAAATCAAAATGGACACCTTCTTCTTTCACTTCTTTCCCAAAAACTTCCAATGCAACATCAAGAACATTGTATGAAACAGCTACTGGACCAAGGCTTACCCCGGCATAGAACTTGCCGTCCTCCCGGGGTTTTACACCCATTTCCTTAAGCTGCCCGACGAGAACCTCTTTATCATTACGAGAAACCTGGGCAAGCATATCGTTTCCTTCATCGAACACAACCCAGTCCTTTTGCTTGGCAAGCTCATCAGTTATCTCCAGAACCGATACCATCTTAATAACATCATAGTCAGCAAGGTCTCCACCTTCACATGCACCGGAAGAAAGATCTACGGAAGGTATCTGCGTCTCATCACCCCACTTATTCAGAACACCACGAAAACCCCTGTTTTCAAGGCATTTAGCGACAGGTGAAAAATACAACAAAGCCTCCTCTATCGCGGTTAAAGCTTCTTTTTTACCTTTAATATCTATAAGAGCAGGACTTACTTTTATGGCAGGTTTACAATCGCCCTCGGCCTGGGTAATCGGAGACATCCTTTCGCCCCGTCCGAACACCATGCCGATAAGAGACACATGATCCCTGTAAAAAAAATCAGTCTTTGCAGATGCTTCCTTTATATGACTATAAGCTAAAAGCGTGCCAAGAAAATTGCCTTCGCGGGTCTTCTTCCCTGTTTTCTCTATTAAGGAAAGAACCATGGTGCTGGAATCTCTATTGAATATATACGGGGACATCATCTTCATTCTGTTTTCCCAGTTACTGCGATCTGCTTCACTGCCCGAAACAAGCGCAACAAGCTTCACGCTGTCACTGTTTTCAGACAGCATTCTTGCAAGCTGGATATTTTTTTGAAGATTATGCATAAGTGCTATAATATGACAAAAACATACTTTTGCCAAGC
>CAYWDJ010000066.1:0-1441 GCA_964457005.1 uncultured Planctomycetia bacterium | reverse complement strand
TTTTGAAGATTATGCATAAGTGCTATAATATGACAAAAACATACTTTTGCCAAGCCATTTTAGCTATAAGCCATAAGCTGTAAGTTAGAAACCCCCTACAACCCCTGGGGTTACCCCTCTGGCAACACCGGGGGTTGTATTTGAAAAACAAAAAAGGGCCGGAGATTTTCCCCCGGCCCTTTTATACTATGAATAGATACTGCTAAATACGTATTATACTGACCACATGATCCTTCTTCTCTGTTCAAGCTGGTCAAGCGCGTTGAACGGCTGTACAGGCATCTTGAGAAGCAGTTTATGTACAAGCTGCTTCATCCATGCAAGAGTATTAGGAGTTAAGTCAAGTATCTCCTGCGGGATGCCGGCATCGCCAAAAGGCAGCAATCTGTACAGATCGGCTACTTGTACATTGGGCCCCGACACCTGTTTCATTACCTTCAGTACATCCTGCGCCAGAGAATCATTTTTCTTAATATTATCAGCCGTGAGTATCGCCTGTAACATACCTACACCTATCGCTTCCTGAATAAAATACCAACCTCCATCAAGCTTTTCAAGATCCGGCATTGCCGAAACTCTCACGCTGCCAAGCAGCTCACTCATTTCAGGAGAAATAACTGTGGTATTGTCGATAGCTGTCTGTACAGTACCCAGAACAACCCTCCTGCCATCTTTCTGGGCATCTGCAACAAATTTATTGATATCGGCATAGATCTCCGACAAGGATTTAGCTACCTTCTTACCATCTACTGTTTTATAGGCTTTGTACCCCTCACCTCTAATCTCTATGGTATCCCTGCCAAAAAACTCGTTCATCTTACCCTGCAGCCACTGTCTTGATCCCGGACCATCGCCTTCAACAAATGTCTCTTCAGGATAAATGAGCACCTGCCTGGTTTTTATTATAGATCCCATGTTCTTAAAAACGGCCCTAAAAACAGCATACGTTGTCTTTTCGTCATCTGTTTTAGGATAGCTCATCTTAACTAGCGCGGAACCATCGCTGCCCGGCTGTCTGACAAGATCAATAACTGCGAATTCCCCTCTTGGGAATTCTTTTATTTTTTCATCTTCAGGGTTAATCGATATGATCTTATCTTTAGATATCAATATTCTGGTACCACTCTCAAAATATACAGGTTTTCCGTTCTCTTCAAGAGCCACACCTGCAACATTAAGCCCCAGATTTCCTTCCTGAACTACAAGCGTAAAATCGCGATCTGCAAGGATCTGCGGCAGACTATGACCTGCAGGATCTATACCATCAGCCCAGTCGGTCTTGGTATTCACCTCGACAACTTCTGATACTCCATATTCATCAAACACACCTTTAACAACATAGGAAGGCTCTTTCTGTCCAAGAACCTCTGTCTGGACCTTAGACTCAAAAGGCCTGGCTATCTCGTCCCCTGCCTGGCCGTCTTTAAAAGTATCCGCCTCG
>CAYWDJ010000065.1:0-8813 GCA_964457005.1 uncultured Planctomycetia bacterium | reverse complement strand
GGCACCGGCTGGAACGAATATGTGAATGACGATGGCAGCATAAGTCAGATGAATGATATGGGAGAAGGCCAGTATATGGATGGAGACCAATCCGAACAGCAGCTTGATGGCGGAGGAGACGGAGGCGACTTCATTACCAACGACGGCGCGCCTTTGCAGGAAGAAGAAGAGTAAAAGACCTGCACTCGTTTTGTAGCGCTTAGAAGAAGTGGGCAGTGTTCCCCGCTCGAACAGTCCTCGGCCTTGCGGCCTGCGGAACTCGCTGGGAACACTGCCCACTTCTTCTTTCAAATATAACACTAGAGTGCAGGAATCTTGGGAGATCTATTTTTTGGCTTTTGTGTACATGTCACGGGCGTGTTCGACGGCTATTTCGTTTTTGTCGTCACCGCTCATCATTTCGGCTAGTTCCTTGACCTTTGCGTTATGATCAAGAACAATAACTTCAGTAAATGTTTTTCCATTCTTTACTGTTTTGGTGACCTTGAGATGGTGATCCGCAAATGACGCTATCTGGGGAAGGTGGGTTATTAGGATAACCTGTCGGTCATTAGATAGTTCCTTGAGTTTCTTGCCTGTAATTTTTCCAAGCCGTCCGCCTATCTGGGCGTCGATCTCATCAAATATAAGAACCGGTATAGGGTCCACTTTCGTAAGAGCCTTCTTAAGCGCAAGCATGACACGCGCCGCTTCACCGGATGAAACAATATCAGCAAGCGGTTTTAGGTCTTCACCGGCATTGGGGCTTATATAGAAGGTGACTCTGTCGTACCCTGTTTTTGTGAGATCTGTTTTTTTTATTCGGCATTCAAAAAGAACATTTGATATGCCAAGTTCTTTAAGCTCTTTTTCGATAGTTTCTTCTAGAAGCTTCGCTGCTTGTTTTCTTTTTGTATTAAGTTTTTTTGCCAGTTTCTTTAGTAAGTCTTCAGATATTTTTATTCTCTTGTTTATCTCAGCGTCATTGTGTTCAAGGTCTACCAGCAGGTCATATTTTTCTTTTGATGCGGACATGAAGATAGCAGCATCGTTCAATGTGGGGCCGTATTTCCGTAGCACTTCATAGTACAGGTTATATCGTTCGTTTATTTCAGCGGCCAGGCCGGGCTCAAAAGAGATCTTCTCAAGGTAGCTGTTAAGCGCTGATACAAGTTCATCCGTCGAGGTCTGTGCTGTTTCCAGGAGTCCCGCCAGTTCAGCTGTACTTTCATCCGTATCATTGAGTGCCTGCATGGGTCCGAAAGCATTAGATATCAAGCTTGCGATTCCGCCTTGATCGTTCTCGAGAAGCTCGAGGAGCTGGTTGGTGTATTCGTAGAGCTTTTCAGAGTTGTTTATTCTGTTTCGTTCCCGGAGAAGTTCTTCGTAGTCTTTTTCATCAAGCGATACTTGTTCAAGCTCTTTTACCTGATGCTCGAGTATTTCAATTTCACGCTGACTGCTTTCCGAAAGATTTTTTAGGTCTTTGAGTTTCAGCATGAGGGAAGCATATGTTTCGTGTTCTTCCTTATAGTTTTCCAGGTCCTTGCCTAGGGCGGAAAGACGGTCGAGTATTTTAATATGAGAGCTTTCCGAAAATAGCATCTGGTGATCATGCGGGCCGTGCAGATCGACCAGGTTGTCGCCTATGTCCTTTAGCTGTGAAACTGTTACACTGAAACCATTTATTTTGTTTTTGTTTCTGCCTTCGGGGGTGAATGTTCTGGTAATGATGACAGTGAGTTCTTCAGCTGTAACAAAGTCCGAAAGGGAAGGGATCTGTTTGAGCTGTTTTTTTGTAAGATCAAAAACAGATTCTATTATGCAGTTCGAGGAGGAGTCTCTTACTTGAGAACTTTTAATCCTGTCTCCAAGTGAAACCCGGAGGGCATCTATGAGGATGGACTTACCCGCGCCCGTTGCGCCCGTAAAAACATTGAGGCTTTCCTCGAAGTCAACGGTTAAACGGTCTATAAGCCCAAAGTTTTGTATGGTGATCTGTGATAACAACTCATTCTCCTTTTGAAATATTCTACCACTTGTAGATTTTTTGTTCAACGGGTATAATAATGTTTTATCACTACTAATACTATTAAAAAGGACCATATGAAAATATTTAATGGATTAAGCGCCGCTTCCGGGATAGCGCGCGGGATAACGTGTCTCTATAAGGAGAAGGCGGAAGAGGATATTCCGCATTATCGCATAAGTCGTAAAGATGTGCCAAAAGAGCTTGATCGGCTCACGCTGGCTTACGCGAAAGCAAAGTATTCCATGAAAGAGGTGTTCGAGTCTTCAAGGAAGCTGCTGGGATCAGCCACGGCGAGTGAGATCTTCAAGGCTCACGAAATGATACTTGAAGATGAAGATCTTAAGGGAGAGGTTACTTCTCGCATAAAAAAGAAACTGGTTAATGCAGAGCATGCTATAGTTGACGGTTTTAATGGCTACATCGTAGAGTTTGAAAAGAACCAGCTGCATTTTGCCGAACTGGCCCATGATGTAATAGACGTAAGGAACAGACTTTTAGCTACATTTAAAAAGAACGCTACGCAGGTCGATTGTGTGGTCCCTGAGAACGAGCCCGTGGTAATTACGGCAAAAAGGCTTACTCCTTCGATGGTCCTGAATGTGCAGCGTAAAAACGTGCTTGCTTTTGTGACCGAGGAGGGCGGGTACACTACGCATGCAAGTATTCTGGCCAAGGGTTTCGGTGTCCCTGTAGTTTTTGGAATAGAGGTCGACAAAAACATTGATTGTGGAGATCTTCTTATTGTAGACGGTTCTTTAGGGCGGGTTATAGTTAATCCAGACGCGGCCAAAGACAAGTATTATAAGAACAAAATAGATAAACTCGAAAAAAGAAAAGCTGTTTGTGAGATAAAGAAAGGTGTTGTACCCCAGATCAAAACAGGTGTCAGGGTAAAACTCAAAGTAAATATTACTACTCCTGCTGAAATGGACATGGTGGAGGGGATAAGTTACGACGGGGTTGGACTGCTGCGCACAGAGTTTCTCTTTCAACAATCTAAAGACGCGCCTTCCGAAAAAGAACAGACCAGGATGTATTCCATGGTCCTTGAAAAGGCGGGAGGCAATCCCGTTACCGTGCGTCTTATGGATATAGGCGGGGATAAGATCCCTCCATATATTGAGCTTCCGCATCAAGAGAATCCCGAACTTGGGATAAGGGGCGCAAGAGCTCTTGAGATATTCGGAGAGCTATATAAGACCCAGATCAAAGCCATTTTACGAAGTTCAGCAAAGGGTGACATAAGGATACTTTATCCTATGGTGGCCGATCTTTCCGATCTTCATTCTTTTAGAAAGGTTCTGCGCGAGGCGAAAAAGGAATTAAGCAAAGAAAAGGTGAAGTTTAATACTAAGATCAAAGAGGGCGTCATGATAGAGACCCCGTCGGCCGCCATAATGGCGGATGGCCTTCTTGAGAATGTTGATTTTGCCAATATTGGGTCAAATGACCTTTTGCAGTATACGCTTGCTTCTGAACGAGGAAATGTATTTACTGAGAAGAGATATCATGTTTTGCATCCGTCTCTTGTGGTCCTTTTAGGTGTAATAGCGAAAGCCGGTAAGAAACATAAGAAAGAAGTATGTCTTTGCGGAGCTGTATCCAGCTTTGAGGAGTTTTATCCGCTGTTACTCAGCCTGGGGATAGAGAGTTTCAGTATTGCCATTTCAAAATATGACGATATAAAATGCCATCTTCTTTATGAGAAAAAACCTGGCAAGGCTCTCGCGGAGGAGTTCTATTCAATATCGTCCACAAAAAAAGGTATAGATGATTTCTTCAAAAAAAATGCCTGAACTATTGTCTCCAGCCGGTGAGTGGAGCGCTTTGCATAGCGCGGTAAGGGCGGGATGTGATGCCGTCTATTTCGGGGTCAAGGGGCTCAATATGAGAAGCTCTGCCGGAAACTTTGATATCCTCGAGATCCGGAAGGTAATGGACTTCATCCATAAAAATGGCAAAAAAGGGTTCCTGGCACTCAATGTTATCATTTATGAACATGAAACCGAAAAAGCAAGGAAGATACTCGAAGAATCTGCCAGATGCGGAGTAGATGCGGTTATTTTGTGGGACATGGCCGTACTCAATATGGCAAAAGAGCTGGGGTTGGAGATTCATTTGTCTACCCAGGCCAGCATATCGAATTTTGAGGCGGTTAAGTTTTACCATTCTCTAGGGGTGAGAAGAATAGTCCTGGCAAGGGAATGTACTCTCCGCGATATCAAAAACATAAAAGCAAGAATGTCTAAGGAGAAGATAGAGTGTGAGCTTGAAACGTTCATACATGGAGCGATGTGTGTGAGTATTTCCGGCAGATGTTTTCTTTCTCAGCATACATTTGGAAAGTCTGCCAACAGGGGAGAATGTCTGCAGCCATGCAGAAGAGAATTCATGATAACAGATGTCGATGATGAGTCCCGGTACATTTTACAGCAGGACCGGGTTTTGAGTCCAAGAGACCTTTGTACTTTACCTTTTATTGAAGAGCTGATAGAAGCCGGCATAGATTCTTTTAAGATTGAGGGCAGGATGCGTCCTCCCGAATATGTAAAAACCGCTACTTCGGCGTATCGCAGAGCTATTGATGCTTATGCCGAGGGGGTTTTGACCGAGGTTCTTAAAGAACAGCTTTTGGCGGAACTCGCGCAGTCCTTTAATCGAGGTTTTGAACAAGGTTTTTTCTTTGGAGCTCCCGGAGAGCTTGGCGCTGATGCCCAGGAAAGGGATTATGAAAAAGTTTTCCTTGGAGAGGTTCTAAAGTACTATAATAAGATAAATGTAGCTGAAGTGCAGCTTAAGCATGTGGGGCTTTCCACTGGAGATGAGATCCTGGTATACGGGAAAACAACTCCGGCTACATTTGCTACGGTTAAAGAGATGGAGATCAAGCACTCAAAAGTGGACAGCGTGGAAAAAGGGAATAAGGTCGGAATAAAACTGGAGTTTACCGTAAGACCTAAGGATAAAGTTTTTTTATGGAGACGCAAAAGGGGGGATGGCTGACATGACAAAAGAGCAAAGGTTAAAGATCGCAGCAATGCTTATCGCGGGCATTTTGACTCTTTTTGTTGCATTCTGGGTGTCATATACCGTTCAGCAGAAGAGGGATAATTTTACGGTTCAGTATACGGAAAAATTAACGAATTTAGTGGATAGTTTTTATGGACAATATAATTCAGGTACCTATGGATTTATCTATGACTATATGACTGACAGCATTTTTCACAGCAAGATCACAAAAGAACAATTCGAAGGTTTTATGGCGGCACTCAAGGCGGATACGGGTAAGGTAGAATTGAATGTATTGGTAGGCTATGAATGGAAACGCGGTCGTATTGGCAGGTTTTGCGAGATGAGGTATACGGTACAAAGGGAGAAGGTCCAGACGATTGAGGGCTTTACGATACGAAAAGAAAATGGTTTATGGCTAATAGTGGATTATGAGGTAAATATTTAAAGGGGGAGATCATGGATAGAACAGTTACTTTTGAAGGCAACCCGTTGACATTGGTGGGTAGGAATATTGCAGCCGGTATGACGGCTCCGGATTTTCAAGTAGTTACCGGAGGTCTGGAGGCTAGGAGTTTAAAAGACTTTGCCGGGAAGATAAAGATAGTTACCAGTTTTCCGTCGATCGATACCCCGGTATGTGATCTGCAGGTAAAGGAGTTTAATAAAAAAGCGGCAGAGCTTTCAGAAGACGTGGTTGTTCTTGGTATCAGCAAAGACCTTCCATTTGCTCAGGCCAGGTTTTGCGATATGAACGGTATTGAGAAGGTTACCGTTCTGTCTGATTATAAGAGTTCTTCTTTTGGCATCAATTACGGGCTTTTGATAAAAGAGTTAAATTTGCTGGCAAGAAGCGTTATGATACTGGACAAAAATAATGTTATCAGATATGTGCAGCTTGTGAAAGAGATCACCGATTCTCCGAACTATGAGGATGTCCTCGATATTCTTAAGGGTGTTATAGATACTCCGGAGATCAAGCAAGAAAAGGTCTCCCCTGAAAAATGTAAAGCCTGTTCCGGCGGCGTAGCGGCAATGGATCAGGTTGCGGCAGAAAAGGCCTTGGCTAAGTATCGCGGCTGGGAGCTCGTTGATGGGAAAAAGGTAGTAAAAACTTTCGAGTTCAAAGATTTCGTAGAAGCGAAATATTTTGTTGATCTTATAGCCGTTCTCGCCGAAGAAGAAAGCCATCATCCCGACATTGCGATCATGTATAACAAGGTTAAGATGACCCTTACAACACATGCCGCAAAAGGGCTCACGGACAATGATCTTATTATGGCCACGCTTATCGATGGCCTGGAATAATGTTATGAAAGGAATGTATGTCTAAGAAAAGGAAAATAGTAGCGGAAGACATTTTTCGCATAAAAACTTTATCCGGAGCGGAGATATCCCCGGATGGTAAGACTGTTGTTTTTTCTGTGAACCGTATCGACAAAAAAACATTTAAGCAATATTCCAATTTGTGGATCGTTGGAACGGATGGCAAGGATCTCAGGCAGTTTACCTGGGGGGATCAGGCAGACTCTTCGCCTGAATGGTCTCCGGACGGTAAACAGATAACATTTATATCAAACAGAAAAGACGAAAAACAGGCGCAAGTTTATGTTCTGCCTTTTGGCGGCGGAGAGGCCAGGCCCCTTACATCCATGAAAGGATCGTTCAGCAGCATTGCCTGGGCACCCGATTCAAGGTCCATACTATGTACTTTTAGGAAGAAAGACAAAGAAGAGATTGATAGGGAAAAGGACGAACAGAAGAAAAAGCTTGGACAGGTTTGCCGGCATGTCGAAAGGGTATTTCATAAATTTGACGGCAGCGGATATCTCCCAAAAGAAAAGCAGCATATCTGGCAGATAAATGTGAGGACGGGAAAGGGCACTCAGCTTACCGACAGTAAAGTTCACGAAGAATGGTCTCCGGTATACTCTCCGGATGGAGCTGAAATAGCTTACTTGTCGAATATACGTCCTGATCCTGACATGGACCCGGAAGAGATAGAACTATTTATAAAAAATATCAAGACCGGCAAGGTTAGAAAAGTGGATGCCCCTTCCGGAGAGAAAGAACTTCCTTCATATTCTCCATGCGGATGTTTTATAGCATACATAGGACGTAAGGGTAAATACGAGTGGTGGAGAAATTCAAATCTTTTTATAGTGCCGTCAAAAGGCAAGGGCAGGCCACGGAATATCACCGGAAAATATGATTTTACGGTATCTGCATGGACCATTAATGACATAGTTGGATTGCCGGCCATGTCAAAACCCATCTGGACAAAGGACGGCTCGAAAATATTCTTCCAGGTTTCTCAGCATGGGAATACCCTTCTCAGGGCGGTGGATGTCAAAACCGGGAAAATAGACGATGTTATATCCGGAAGTACGGTTGTGGGAAGCATAACCGTTGACGCGGCGTTTCGGAAAATGACTTACTTTAAGTATAGTATGAAAGATCCGGGGGAGCTTTATGTTCGTGATCTCTCAGCGGGCGAGGAATTATGTCTTTCAGATCTTAATGTCAAGGCCCTTAAGAACGTAGACCTTGGTACAGTCGAAGAACATTGGATCAAGGGGCCTTCCGGAGATAAATTGCACGGCTGGATACTGAAGCCCCCGGGGTTCAACAAGAATAAAAAATATCCTTCTATTCTGGAGATACATGGCGGGCCCCAGGTGCAGTACGGGAATATGTTCATGCATGAATTCTATTATCTTGCCGCTCAGGGGTATGTGGTGTATTTTTGTAATCCAAGAGGAAGTATAGGTTATGGGGAAAAGCATGGCAAAGGAATATGGAACAACTGGGGTACGGTAGATTATGACGATGTTATGTGCTGGACAGATTTTGTTTCAAGAAAACCGTATGTTGATAAAAAACGCATGGGCATAACCGGCGGGAGTTATGGCGGGTATATGACAAATTGGGTTATAGGTAAGACCAATAGGTTCAAGGCCGCGGTAACCCAGAGATGTGTGAGTAATCTTATCAGCATGTGGGGCACCAGTGACGGGAACTGGTATTTCGAAGTTGAATTCGGAGGGAAGCCTCCGTGGAAAAATATGGATAATTATTGGAGGCAGTCACCTCTGAGTATTGTTGAGAATGTCAAAACACCGACACTTATTATTCATAGTGAATTTGATTATCGCTGTCCGATAGAACAGGCCGAACAGATGTTCATCGCTCTGAAAAGACTGGGAGTTGATACTGAAATGGTGATCTTTAGGGATGAATCGCATGGGCTTTCGAGGGGTGGGCGCGCCGATCGCAGAATGGAAAGGCTAAAGCGTATTTCAGGGTGGTTCAACAAATATACAAGGAAGAAGTAATGCAAGAATTCATTGAACAAAAATTTAAAGAGTGGACAGAGGGGCTTTCAGAGACTGACGCTCTTGTGAATGTATTCAACAAGACGAGAGATATCCCGTATCATATTGACCCTGAACTGTTTGATCTTACTGAGGGCCCCTTGAAGATGCTTCAGGAAAATTCCGGATCGTGTATACCAAAACACAATCTTATGGGCCGGATGTATGAAAGAATGGGGCTAAGCGTTATGTATTCCGTTTATTCCTTTCACTGGAAAGACCTTAATGTGGTGTATCCTTCAAATATTCTGGAAGAGGTCAAAACAATGCCGGGTACATACCATCTTGCATGTAGTGTATGTATAGACAGGTGCTGGGTTCTGGTTGATGCGACGTGGGACCTATGCCTTGAAAAATCCGGTTTCCCCGTAAATGTTGAATGGGATGGGCTCAGGGATACGGTTCTAGCTGTAGAAGCG
>CAYWDJ010000064.1:0-8847 GCA_964457005.1 uncultured Planctomycetia bacterium | reverse complement strand
CCTGACTACGAATAGTACTATCGCCAGCGGCAGTAAGATAGGCAGAGCCCAGATGAGTAAGGTTATTGACACGAACGCTAGACCAAGCAGCACGGCTACCGCGATTACCATGAAAGCTATTACCTGCCATTTACTGATCGTCCGGAATTGCTGAAAGGATCGTTGATAGGACTGTCTGGTCTCTACCCCTTCGCGGATCTCATAGGACTCATTTTCTTCTATTATCTCTACCGGGACTTCTTTCCCGTCTACGGTTGCTTTAAATTCTTCACTCATAGTATCTCCTAAACATCTACTACCTCTTCATCTTTTCGGGAGGATCCGGCACGGGCCATCTCGAATCTATCCAGATATTTTTCCTGTATCTCCTGCATGTATAAAAATAATCCCGGTGTTACAAAAAGTGTTATGACCTGGGCAAATGCAAGCCCCCCCACTATGATAAGGCCGAGCGGCCTCCTGGAAGCTCCATCGGCTCCAAACCCAAGGGCAATTGGTATAGCCCCCATTATGGTGGACGCTCCTGTCATGAGAATAGGTCGGAACCTGTCCCGGCAGGATTCAGAGATAGCCGTAAAACTGTCAGCCCCCTCTTCCATCCTCTGCTTAGCAAAGTCTATCATCAAAATACCGTTCTTCGAGACAATACCCAAAAGCATGAACATTCCTATATACGCGTAGAGCGAAAGTTCCGCCCTAAAAAGTAAGAGCGTCGCAAGTCCGCCGACCGTAGCAACGGGAAGGGTTGTAAGGACCGTACACGGATGGATATAGCTTTCATAAAGTATCCCCAGGACAATGTACATAAGAAAAACCGACACGATCAGAAGCACTCCAAGGCTTTGTACGGATTCCTCAAATTCCTGGGCCTCTCCCTGAAAAGTTCCACTGACACCTGAGGGAACTATCGCAGCTGCCGCTTCATTTAAAGCATTCGTCGCGTTCCCGATCGCTACGCTGGGATCAAGATTAAAAGAGATCGTGGCGGAATTCATCTGGTCTGAGTGCGGAACGTTCTGGGGCCCAACTATTTCTTTCCATTCCGCAACCTCAGAAAGAGGGACCAGGTCGCTCGTCATGTCCGACCCCGCCGGAATATATTGGCCTTTCGATTTAATATACACCTGGGACAAGTCCACAGGTTTTTCTTTAAACTTCTTGTTAAGCTCCAGTATTACGTAATACTGATCGAGATCTGTCTTGTATGTAGTGATCTTCCCTCCGGCATACGCGTATAAAAGCGCGCTCTCAACATCGGAGGCGGTTATTCCATAAGTGGATGCCTTATCCCTGAGTATCTTTACATCAAGCTCGGGCATATTGAGTTTGACACTATTCTGTATCCCGATAAAACCAGGGATGGTGTACATCGCCTCTTCCACCTTGAATGCCGCGTCATAGACCTCCTGCTGGTCCTGGCCGCGCAGCACATAAGAGTATCTGCTCCCGCTCGCGGTACTTTCACCGCCGGTACTCAGTTTAAGGGCGGGTATCGGCTGCAAAAATGTGAAGCCCGCGGAAAGCACCGCCAGTTGATAAGTCAGCTGTTCGTTCACCTTCTGTATAACCGGTCTTTTATTAGGAGGAACAAGGATTGCTACTATTACACCGGTACTCTGGTCGGCACCGTCCTGTGTCCCCGTTACTGTCAATATCTTCTGAACATACGGGTTCTCCCTGAGCACCATATTTATCTGGTCCTGAAAACTCCTCATCTGCCTGGTAGAAGTACCCTGCTGCATGAGTATTCCGCCCTGTATAGCACCCGAGTCACCTTCTGGCATAAATGTTTTGGGAAGAATCATAAAAAACCCCAAAGTTCCCGCCAGACAAAGAGCCCATACGATCAATGCAATATATCTTCGATCAAGCGTCCATTTAAGAAGAACCATATATTTCTTTATCATACCGCCGATATACTTATCTATAAATTCCTGCATTTTATTCTTCGTATTGCCCATATTTTTCAGCATACGCGAACACATCATCGGCGTTAATGTCAACGCCATTACCGTTGAGCAACATATGGCTATAATAACCGTAAGAGCAAACTCTTTAAAATTCCGTCCCACTACCCCGCCCATAAAAACAAGCGGTATGAACACTATGATAAGTGCGATACTGGTTGAGATAACAGTTCCCGTTATTTCTTTCATGCTTATTATGGAGGCAGCTAATGGAGTTTTGCCAAGTTCTATATGTCTCGTAGTATTCTCAAGAACCACGATCGCGTCATCAACAAGGAATCCGACTGACAAAGTAAGAGCCATAAGCGACAGGTTGTCCAGACTGAATTTAACTGCCAGCATAACGGCAAAAGTGGCAAAAATTGTGAGCGGGAGAACCATTCCCGGGATAATGGTGTCTGACACCCTTCCGAGAAAAAGAAATATCACACATACAACAAGTATGAGCGCTATGATAATAGTGGTCTTTACGTCCTGGATTGATTCTATTATCTGGACCGACTTGTCATAACAAACGTCTACTTGCACTGAACCCGGGATCTCACCCTTTACTTCCTCCAGGGTATTCTGCACCGCCGCGGAAAGCGCGACAGTATTGGCTCCCGTGGCCCTGGAAACGGCTACACACACGGACCCTGCTTCCATAAGATCGTCAGGTCCGGCTGAATACATTACATTGGTATTATCATTCTGCAGGGAATCCACGCTCTTTCCTATATCTTTTATGCGTACCGGACCATCCTCGCTATACTTGATAATAAGTTCGTCATACTGCTTTGCCTTGAAAAGCTGACCGTCGGGCTGGATAGAAAAGGTCCTGTCATTACCATCCAGGTATCCGCCCGGAATTGTAACGGTACCGGCTCTCAGGACATCCGCGACCTCATTCAACCCTATCCCGTTAGAGGTTAATTTATCCGGATCCACCTGCACCCTGACAGCGCTCTTTGCTCCATATAGCTGTACCTGCGAGACTCCCGCCAACATGCTTATGCGTTTACCTATGGTCCTGTTCCCAAAATCATAAAGCTCTCCCGCCGTCAAAGTATCTGATGTAAGCATGATATATATTATCGGAGCCTCCGACGGGTTCGTCTTTTGGTAAGTAGGCTGCGACGGCAGGTCCGTTGGAAGATTAGTAAGGGCCCGGGATATTGCCGACTGTACATCCGGAGCAACAAGATCAATACTCCTGTTTAGATCAAAGGTAAGAGTTATCGCGGTCTGGCCGTATGTATTATTCGATATTATCGACTGGAGGCCCTGTATCTGCATACATTCATTCTCAAGAGGCGCGGCTACAGTAGCCGCCATAGTATCGGGACTGGCTCCCGGATAAGGCACGGTAATGGTCATAACAGGAAAGTCCACAACAGGAAGGTCGCTTACGGGAAGTTTGAAATAGGAGGCAAGCCCCATGCATAGCAGCGTGACCATAAATAAAGTGGTCATTATCGGCTTTCTTATAAATTTTTCTGAAAATACGGCCACTAACTTTTATCCTTTGTCTTTTTCGCGTCGGTTTCCTTCGTCGTATCAAAAACCGGCATACCAGGGGCAATCCCCATCTGACCGGTTGTAACAACAGTCTCTCCCTCTTTTATACCTTTCTCGACGACTATATAATCTTCGTTCTTTTCTCCAACGGTTATACTCCTGAGATCCGCAATATTCTTTTTCACAACGAACGCGTAATACCCTTTTTTGCCAAGCTGTGCGGCTTCATACGGAACGGTCACAACGCCTTTTTCTACCCCAAGATATAACCGTACCGTACAAAACTGTCCGGGCCATAAACTCCTATCGTTATTTTTAACAATAGCCCTTAAGTATATCGTCCCTGTTCCCACATTCACGCTATTATCAACAAATTCAAGCTCTCCGGATTTTGGGTCATTTTCTTCGCCTGTCACGGTTATTTCCACTTTCAAAGTTCCCTCGTTCATAGCCTTGCGCACTTTTGGAAGATCCCTTTCAGGCAAAGTGAAATCCACATAAAGCTCGTCAATAGCTTTCACATTAGTAAGAGTCGGACCCGTATTTTCCGGGATAATATTTCCTATATCTACCTGCCTCTTCCCGGCAAGTCCATCTATAGGGGACTTAATGTAACAGTAATCCAGGTTTATCTGGGCAAGCCGTAAATCGGCTTTATCAAGTTCAACCTGGGCTTCTAAGGCCGTAACTCCCGTCTTTATCTGGTCATAGTTCTGTTCTGAGATAAGCTTCTTCTCATACATGGGCTTGTTACGCACACTGAGTTCCTTTTGAAGTTCAAGATTGGCCTTATCCTCAGCAAGCTGGGCCTCAGCCTTGGCCACCTGGGCGTTAAATTTTTTGGGATCGATGGTAAACAACAGATCCCCTTTGGCCACTTCGCTGCCCTGCTTATAATTTACCTCCAAAATCTTTCCCGTAACCTGTGCTTTTATGTCCACACTCTCTGGAGAAGACAATGTCCCGAATGATTCTATGGATATGGGAACATCCTGGGTCTTCGCTACTCCGACTGTAACCGGCATGGGCTGCGGTTTAGCCTTTTCCTTTTCGACCATACAACTCTTAATATGAGAAGTGATCATCATAAGAACAATGAGCACAGCGGCTATCTTTAAAACCTTCTTATTTGCTTTCGCAAACGCTATTATCTTATCCGCATAAATTTTGAGATCTTTCTTTTCGATCATTATTAAAGTCCCTCCTATTGAGACGTTCCTTGAGCTATCTCCTGCCGAACATGCATTTCGCCCATAGAGTGGGCAAGTTCTACTATCGCGGAGAACAGGTCACGTCTGGATCTTATTACCGCACTCCTCGCGTTTGAAAGCTGGCTTTGGGCAGACAAAAGATCCAGAATATTTTTAAGGCCTGCATTATACCCCTCAAACGCAAGGTCATACGCTTCATTAGAACTCTGAAAAGAAGCCTTGCTGAATTGAAGCTTCATTATCTCAGTATTATACTGATAGAACTTCGTCCACACATCGGCACTGGCCTCGATCTCGGCCTGACGAAGTTTTTCTCTCTCCGCATCCCTCTGGGCCTTAGCCTCATTCCTTTTTGAGTACAAATTAAAACCGTCGAAGATCGTCCAGTTAACGCTTATATAGCCTGTATACCCATACTCTGTTTTTGAGTTGAAGAGCATATCATTCTTTTCAGACCCAAAATAGTTATGTTTGTTGGAGTCCGCCGTACCTCCCAGATTCACTGTCGGCCAAAGATCAGAGTTTGCCGCGCCTAAAGCAGCCTCTTTTGACCTCATACTTGCTCTCATTGAAGCTACATCAGGTCTTGCTGACAAAGCTTTGTCTATCAACATGCTCACATCTTCTTTTGATATTTCGGTTGGGAGTTTTTCTACAGGAAAATCTATCTCAAACTTGTAATCCGCCGAAAACCCCATAACTTTAGAAAGATTGGCCTTTGCCTTTTTTTCTATGCCCTTGGCGTCTTCCAAGGAATAAAGAGAACTATCATAGTCCGCCCTGGTCTGTAACACATCCAGCTTTACGCCAAGGCCCGCGGCCAGCTTCTGTTCCGCCGAATCAAGTGACATTTTTGCATCATCAACACTGGATTGCGCCGCCTCCACATTTGCCTGGGAGCTATAATAGTCGTAATAAGCTATCTCAACATCGCGCAAGAGATCCTGCAAAGACTGGTTATAGTCATAGTTTGCCGCTATCAATGCCTGTTTGGCTTCCGTTACCCTTGAGGCCCTTCCACCTAAGTCCAGTATAAGCATCTGAACTTCACCTGAAATGGTATTATCCGACTGATTAGCATCACCGGCACTGTTATTTGTAACTCTTTTCTGGAATTGTGTTTTGGCTAATCCTGATGCCTGTGGATACCATTCACTTTCGGCCTGTTTTATTCTTGTCTGTGCGGCTTTGGCGTTTGCCCACGCTTCTCTTGTGGTAGGACTATTGGTAAAAGCGATATCTATGCATTCGACCAGGCTGAACGCATCCATAGAGTCAACTTCGCCGGACTTTATCAACTGCCACACCTTATCCGGGGCTTTGGTACTCTTTTCCCAGGCCGGAGGAGTCCATTCTTCAGTTGGCGAACCGGAAGTATTCAAAGTACTGCACCCCTGGCTCACTAAGGACGCAGATATTAAGACTAAAACGAATAATAGTTTCAGATTTGGTATTGAGATCTTGCCCACCTAACAATATTGATAGTAAGTATTATTTTCCCTGCTATGATTCTAACAGTTTTAGGGGTTATAATCAATAAAGACTTGATATTAAGAGATGGGGGTTTACTTATTTGCTGCTGCTAATCTATTCGCCTTAAAAGCGAATGTATCCTTCTTAAGAATACGTTATTGTCGAACGGTTTGCTCATCATGGGTATAACATCCTTGTCGGGCCCCGGATCCACCAGCCTGTCCAACTCCTTACCATCCTTGACAAGAAACTCTTCGTAAAATCTCAGTATCTCTCTGTCGTCATCGACAGCCAATATTTTAGACTTTTTCTCAACCGGGTATCTCAAATATAAATTTAGAACCTTTCCCGGGTTCTGACTCAACCCATATTTTTCCGCCATGCTGCCTTATTATCTTTTTAGATATCGCAAGTCCGAGGCCCGTACCACCTGTCTTGCGCCTATTGGAGTCCTCTATCTGGTGGAATTCCTCAAAAAGTTTTGGTATTTCCTCAGCGGCTATACCTGTACCTGTATCCTCTACCGAAACCCTTACCTTCCCCTCCAGCAATTCGGCAAATATAACAATGTCTCCCTCGTCCGTGAACTTAATAGCATTACTCACAAGGTTTATCAATACCTGGGTGATCCTATCTAAATCAAATTTTGTTAATGGTATATTCGGATCTATCTCTGACCTTATCTGCAGTCCGCGTTCTTTTGCATCGAGAGTGTTCGTCTGTATTGCCTCATTTATTACCTCTCCGATATTATTTTCCTCTATCCTCATTATGACTTTACCGGCTTCGAGCTTCGTGAAGTCCAGAACAGAATTTATTAACCGGGACAACCTGTCCACATTCCTCTTTGCGGTTCCAAGAAAATCAGCCTGCTCGTTATTAACGGAGCCGGCTGAACCCTCTAAAACTATACCTATACCTTCCCTGATAGCTGTAAGAGGAGTTCTGAGCTCATGGGATACCATGGACGTGAAATCGGTTTTTAATTGGACGTTTTCAATAAGGGCTATTTCTGTATTCTTACGCGCGGTAATGTCACGATCGACACCTCTGTACCCCTGGAGGTTTCCTGCCCTATCCACAACAGGTATGCCGGTAGTCTCAAGAATAATTATTTTGCCGTCTTTTTTGACAAACTGGTTCTCAAAATTTACAAATATTTTCTTTTCGGAAAAATGCTCTAAAGCTTTGTTCTTTCCTATTCCGCTCTTTTCTGGAATGAAAAAATCATAAAAATATCTCCCAATGAGTTCCTCAGGGCGGTACCCGGTAACCTTCAGAGCAACAGGGCTAGAATACGTATACACCCCCTTAGCATCTGTTTCCCATATCCAGTCCCCGGTATTATCGGCAATATCTTCAAACCGTTGTCTGGCTTCTTCTAGCACCTCTATGGAAACGGTAGACTTTTTAAGCTCATTGACCATCCTGTTAAATGACCAGGCAAGGTCACCCAATTCATCATTTGATTTTACCTTGACCGAAACATCAAATGACCCTTCGGATAACGCATGCGTACCCTTCATCAATTCCTGTACCGGGCGCAACACGATTTCCGCCACTATTACTGTCACGATACCCGAAAATATCACAATGATAAGGGTTAGCAATCTGGATGTTTTGTGGGCCTTCTCAAGTAGCGCCATGGCGCGCGATGAAGACAGCCCTACACGTATTACACCTATAATTTGCTGGCCAAATTTATTAACATTATCCAACGCAATGGCAGTGTCATCTTTGTCAAGAAAAAGCCCCAACTCATCCTGCTGGGCATCCCTGCCTGCAACCAATACAGACTTTCGAGCCTCAAAATAAACTGTGCCTCTTGCATCCTCAAGATGCCTTATATTTTCCCTGTGTTTTCCCGGAACTAAGGGCTGTCCCTGCAAAGGTTTATACTTATCGGGGCCTTCCTTTTGCCACCCCTCCGCCGCCAAAATATCCCCCTGAACATTAGAAACCACACAATACACTACATCAGGGTGCTGCATCACTCCGCCAACAAGCTTTTGAAGACCTTTTCTATCTCCTGTCAGGAGGTAATATTCAGAATTATATGCGAGATTTCCTGTTATATCCAGCGCCTTAAGCTCAAGGTTATCAAGGATCAAAACCTTCTCGTGATTTGCAAAAAAAACATTCAGAACAACTGTAGTCATAAGGATCAGCACCGTAATAGATGCTATCATCTTCACCCTAAGACTTATCCTTACCTTGTTAAACCCCATTTATTCTTCCTTGTGAACTTACTAGCGGATCTCAACAACTTCATCGGTTCCTCTACGAAAATGTTTCGGAATGTCCAGACCAATAGTACGTGCCGTTCTATTATTTATGACGAGTCTGGTTTTTCGTGGTGCCCTCACAGGAATAACTCCCGCCACTTCTCCGCCTAAAATCATACCAGCCATCTCCGCAGCCTGTCTTCCCACATCACTATAGTCACACTCCAGCGCCATTAAAGCACCGGCTTTCACGTAATGCGACGAAAATGCCATAAAGGGTTTTTTCTCCCTTAGTGTGATCAATAAAATATGTTTTGCCGAATGGCTGTTGTAGATAAGAGGGTCCGCGGCTGCCCATAAAAAATCGGCTTCATCACATATGCCCCTGACCGCATCTAAAACTTTTGATTCTGTATGTACCGGGATGGCTAAAACCCCGATCCCTTTCCTTTTTGCCGCGGCCTCGGCCTTCAG
>CAYWDJ010000063.1:7697-8853 GCA_964457005.1 uncultured Planctomycetia bacterium | reverse complement strand
ATGATAAGCTCGATACTATACTGTATGGCATAGAGAAAGGTTTTAACGATAGAAATATTATGGGATATGCTGTTACAAAAAGAGATATCAAAAAAGTGCGCAAGATGAATCACCTGGCCATTAGGAAGAAACAGAGTTAAATAATTACCTCATGGGCGCCATCGGAAGGAACGGAGATGTATACTTCCGGATCGAGGCCGGTCGCTTTTTTATAGGAATTTTTGATCTCCCGGCTAAAAAGATCCACCTTGTCATTCTCTACCAGGTTCACCGTACAGCCTCCAAAACCACCGCCGGTCATACGCGATCCAAGGCATCCTTTTAAGCCTCGTCCAAGTGTAACCATAAGGTCAAGTTCCGGACAGCTTACTTCATAATCATCTCTCAGGCTGGCATGTGAAGCATCCATAAGAAGGCCAAACCGTTCAAGATCATCCTCAGAGAGAGCTTTGATAGAAGCAAGGACCCGTGCATTTTCAAAAACAACATGACGGCAGCGTTTGCGTACGGTATAGGGTAAAGCAGGCGCTATTTGTTCAAGCTCATCAACTGTAACATCACGCAGGGCTTTTATTTCGGGGTTGTCTTTTTTGAATAAAAGAACACCTTGTTCGCATTCCGCGCGCCTTTTATTGTATTCGGAAGTTCCAAGTTCGTGCTTTACCATGGTGTTGCAGATAACGACTTTTACCTGGTCAGAGGGGAGGGGGACTTGTTTGAATTCAAGCGAGCGGCAATCCAGGAATAGAGCATTATCTTTTTTTCCCTGGACGGAGATGAATTGGTCCATTATCCCGCAGTTCATACCGACAAAACTGCTCTCAGCTTCCTGTCCAAGCCTGGCAAGATCAGCGGAAGACAGTTCTTTTTCCGCAGTACTAAGATAGGCGAGGGCCGAAGATATTTCTATCGCGGCGGAGGAGCTCAATCCGGCCCCTACGGGTACAGAACTCTTAATCAGCATGTCGGCACCCGGGAGTTGTATTCCTTTTGACGCCAATACGCAGGCAACCCCGGCGGTATAATCACTCCAGTGACCACGTTTTTTAATATTATCATCAAGAGAGAAGCTGATGGAATCTTCCATGTTCTGAGAGTAGAGATTGACTACACGATCAGATCTGGGGGAGACGGCGACCACGCTGCAGTATTCCAA
>CAYWDJ010000063.1:0-7597 GCA_964457005.1 uncultured Planctomycetia bacterium | reverse complement strand
TTGGTTTCGGGTACAAAAGAAAAGAGGAAAATGATAAACAATACGTTTAACCCGCCGTATAGCCAGAAAGTCTTTGCGGGTCCCAGGACGCTTAGCATTGTAAGGAATGTCGCGCCGACAATCGCGTTGCAGATCCAATTAGTGGCTGTGCTGATGGTAATACCAAGATCTCTGCCGCTCAAGGGAAATATTTCCGCGCAGATAACCCATATGATCGGACCGGCACTCATGGCGAACCCTATGATGAACATAAGAAGTGACCCGACTGCCATAAATTGTGCCATGTGAGTTTCTATTCCCAGATGGAACATCAACCCGAGAGATCCCATGCTAAGACCCATGACCACAAACCCGGCAAACAATATTGGTTTACGGCCCAGTTTATCAACAAGTGCTATCGCGATAAAAGTAGCGAGAACGTTAATAAGCCCGACCAGGACGGTTCCCCACATAGCCTCGGCCGTAGAGGCAAATCCGGCAAGCTTGAATATCTTGGGGGCATAATACATCACAACGTTCATTCCGGTAAATTGTTGTATCGCCTGTAATCCGATACCAAGAAAAATAACCTTGCGGAATTGCTTGTTCGCAAGGAGAAGTTGCCAACCGCTCTGCTTTATCTCCATCGCTTTTTCAATGTCGTCAAGTTCCTGCTCAACTTCATCCTCGTGCCTCAGTTTGTTCAATACCGCTTTGGCTTTTTTCCTGTATCCGTTGAGGACCAGCCATCTGGGGCTTCTTGGTAGAAAAAATATTCCGATGAACATTAGTGTAGAGGGAATTAAAAGTATACCGAGCATAACACGCCAGTGGCCGCCGTAGCTTAGAAATGTATCGCTTAGATATGCAAGTAGAATACCTATGGTGATCATTAACTGGTACATTGAGATCAATGCACCCCTGACCCGCGGGGGAGCCATTTCAGAGAGGTAGAGAGGTGCCGTAAAAGAGGCGATACCGACCGCTATTCCCAAAAATATCCGGATGCCTATCAATATATCCGTGCTTGGCGCAACTGAAGAGAAGAGGGAACCCAGGGCAAATACTACTGCGCTTACCAAAAGGGTGTTCTTCCTGCCAAATTTTCGTGAAAGTATACCGCTGAGAAAAGTTCCTATAACAGCGCCGACGAGAATAGAACTGACAATAAATTCCTGTGACACGGTGTCCGCGTTGAACTGTTTGGCGATAAAAGGCAACGCTCCGGAAATGACACCGATGTCAAGTCCGAAGAGCAACCCCGCAAGCGCGGCGGCCAAACCAACAATGTAGACCAAGAATTTACATTGCCTGACTTCCTTTAGTTCTCCGGCAAATTCTGCATCTGCTTGAAGTATATTATTTTCCATGCAGGTTCTCCTTTTAGTTTGATTAAAGATCGGTAAATGATTTCATATATATTGAAAGTATACCATATTATAAAAGCTTTACACCGTATTCTGCGGAAAATATTTCCCCCGGTTCAAGAATTATCAGCCCCTCCAGATTGTTGAAAGCGTTAATGTTGCAGGTCATTGGTTCTATTGCTATTGATTTCCTGTTAGGAGGGGTATAGATTTGTAGATAATTGTATTTGTCAGGCCCAATTTCCTGGCATAACTGGAGTGTTACATCTTTGTCAGCGGAGTAAAGTTCAGAGGTCTGGATACCGCTAGAGTCAGGGTGAAGGGCAAAACATGTATCAAATTCAACTCTCTCTATCTTCTTCAAAACATTAAATGCACTGAATGCCTTTTTCGTTCCTGTTGGGAGAAGGCGTTCATCGACTTCTATCTTTTTTTCCGCCGGGAAACGCAGCAGTAACTCATCAACTGGAGTATTAAAGGTAAAAAATGGATGCCACCCATCACCCGCAGGCATAGAAGTCTGTCCCAGGTTCTCTACTCGCGTACGGCACTTAAAACCGTCCGAGGAACTTAAGGTATAGGTTATGTATGCCATAAAGGGGAAGGGATACCCCGGCAAAGCGCCGCTATAGTGATAAAGAAACGTTATGGAAAAATTGTCTTTATCTTCCATGATATTGCTGACAGAAAATTCTTTGTCATAGATAAACCCATGACAGGCATTATTCTCTTCAGGATAGTTTAGGTCAAGGTTATAACTTTTCCCCTCAAAAGAATATTTTCCATCCTCGATGCGGTTAGGAAAGGGCAGAAGCTTGGCGCCTTTAAAAACGTTTTTGCCACTGAAATCTCCGGAAGTATGGTTCCCCGCAAGCAGCGAGTGTAATGTTCTGTTCTTACTAAGAACCAGTTCGTTCACGTTCGCGCCGAAAGAAGGAGCGATAGAAATAAATTCCCCGGTATCGGAATTTTCTATCTTGAGCTCCTTAAACCCTTCTGAAATGTTTTCTTTTACGCAAAACATATGCTGTTATGGTTAAATACCTTTCTCCTTGTAATGTAGAGCGGGTATCTGTCTCAAACGTTCAGCCGCCTGTTCAGCGGTTATGTCCCGTTGAGGCTCTGACAACATTTCATACCCCACCATGAATTTTTTTACAACGGCAGACCGCAAAAGTGGAGGATAATAATGCGCGTGCAGCTGCCAATAGGGATAGTCTCCGCCATCTGTGGGAGCGCCGTGCCAGCCCATTGTATAGGGGAACGATGTGTCAAAAAGATTGTCATACTTGGTAAGATGTTTTTTGAGTATTTTCGCCAGAGCATCTCGTTCTTCACTCGACAGATCCGGCAATCTTTTAACATTTCTTTTTGGAATTAATATGGTCTCAAACGGCCAGACAGCCCAGAAGGGGACTAGTATCGCCCAATGATCATTTTCCAGAGTTATCCGTTCTTTACACTCTAGTTCGCTTCTTAAATAGTCCATCAAGAGAACAGTCCCGTTCTTTCCAAAATATTTTAACTGCTGACGGTTTTCTTTATAGGGTTCATCCGGCAAAGCGCTGCCGGCCCAAACCTGGCTGTGGGGGTGGGGGTTAGAACAACCCATAATACTACCCTTATTCTCAAAGATCTGTACCCATCTATAGGTTTTGCCTAGTTCCACAACTTGTTCCGCCCATACGTCAACAACCCTTCGTATCTTTTTTGGATCCATCTCAGCCAGGGTAAGGTCATGCCGTGGAGAGAAACATATTACCCTGCAGGTTCCGTTTACCCATTCAGTCTCGAATAGAGGATCCTCCGAGTCCATACAAGCTTCATTGTCGGGGAGCAGAGAAGCAAAATCATTCGTAAACACGTAAGTGCTGTCATAATCCGGATTTTTATCTCCACCGGCTCTGGAATTGCCGGGACAAAGATAACATTTTTTATCATATGATGGTCGCTTGTTCTGTGGGGGTGTTTCTTTTTCTCCCAGCCACGGACGTTCCGCACGATGGGGGGAAACCAGAACCCATTCACCCGTAAGAATATTCCGCCGCCTGTGGGGAGAGTCTTTTGAGCTTATTTTCATAAATCCTCCAAAGTATTATATAATATAAGTATACTTTTGTTATTCTCTTAGTCAAATTCACTCTTGCCAAAAAGGACTGAGAGTTATAGGATATAATCATGTTGAAAATAGTACTAGTGTTGTGTGTTGCTTTATCCCTGTCCTTGCAGGGATGCTCGCCATCTCCTATAAAGAATGTTGAAGCGCAAGGAATTTCCATTGTTTGTTTCGGCGACAGTATCACATACGGCGATGGTGCGAAAAAAAATGAAAGTTATCCCTCTGTTCTCAGGAACATCTCCGGCGCTAGTGTTGTCAATGCAGGCGTATCTGGAGACACGACAGGAGCCGCCCTGAAACGCTTAAATAAAGACGTTTTTCCGGCAGATCCCTACCTTGTAATAGTTGAGCTTGGAGCCAATGATTTTATTCGGCGTATTCCCGCAGAAAAAACTATCAGTAATTTAAGAAAGATGGTCCGGGATATACAGGATCGCGGGGCGATAGTCGCTATTGTCGACGTTTCTGGACAGTATGACATATATCACGACAAATTTAAACGTCTGGCGAAAGAAGAAGGATGTTTGTTTATACCGCGTGTGATGGAGGGAATAACTAAGAATTCATCCCTTAAGGCAGATAATTTTCATCCAAATGCCGCGGGATACAGAGTTATAGCACAAAGGGTTTACGCCCAGATCAAGCCCTACATAAAATAGAACTACCTTGATTTTTATAAAAACCCGAGGAGGTAAATATGATGATCGACACGAAGAGGTGCCAGAATGAAGGACTTTATTTACTCCTTGAAAATGGGGATATTGTAGATATTAGTAACGAAACCGTAAAACCATTAGCGGATGAGTTCTGGAATGATCCTGAAAAACGCCCTCCGGGTATAAGAGGTAGCGAAGAATTTAAAACATGTTATGTCTGTCCTTTTCAGGGGCAGGATGTATTGTGTTCAGGGGTTAAACCAATTTTACCGTTTTTAGAAGAGCTGGATAAATTTTCTTCGTTTGAGAAGGTAACTGCTGTTTATAGGGACAAAGCCGGTCGCATTACGTTGTCTGAGACAGATTTTCAGCATGCTCTTGAATATGTGGCTCATATGGCTATATTTGAATATTGTGAAGATCTGAAAAAATACCAAAAATTTTATGAAGGAATTTTCCCATATCTAAGTGGAGAGGAGACTGTTCGGCAGTTGTTTCTCAATATATACGCGTATCACAGAGGTGATATCAAAAAAGTTAAAGCTGAGATAGATTCTTTTATGGAAGACATGACAACTACTACTAGGCAGCAGCTCCAGCGTGTCTCAAAGCTCTGTGATAATGACGCTTTCGTGAATGCTTACGTTGTCATGCAGACCAAAATATCATTATTGAAATTGAGTGAGGATGATATTTTAGAAAAAATGTAAAAGAAGGGAGCACAATGTTTATACGACAGTTAGATGACATGAAAACGTTTGAATCCGGGGATGGAGCTGTACTAAAAGAGTTTTTCAATCCGGCTACAGAGAAAATGGACCTCCGGTACAGTTTTGCTCATGCCGAGATCGCCCCAGGGAGTATAACAAAATGGCACACGCTTGATCGTTCTGAGGTTTATTATATTTTGGAAGGTAAGGCGCTTATGTACATAGATGATGAGACGTCTTCGTTATCTCCCGGGTCTTGTGTGTATATCCCTCCAAAAGCACGGCAGAGAATAGAGAACACGGGAGCTGAGCCGATTAAGTTCATCTGTATAGTCGATCCCGCCTGGCGTCCGGAATGTGAGGCGGTGGAATAAACAATGAAGTGTCCTGACTGCAAAATTGAAATGGAACTGATAAACAGGCAGATCGATCTGAGCGGAAAAAATGTACTATCATTTAGTGAAGAGATACACATATACAGGTGTCCTCGTTGTGTTGTAGAAATTGAGGTGGGGGACGAAGATTACGAGTCGGATGAGTAGGCGGACGGGGTAAAATATCATAACTACGATAAGGAGTGAAATGAGTTTCAAAAAGATATTATTTTCTGTTGGGGTGATAACATTGTTGTTAAGCTTTGTGTTGCCATCTTCTCTGGCAATAGCAGGTGAAGAGTGTGGATTGTACGCGCGGGACCCTATGGTTAAGATAAGCGCACTTCCCATAGATAAGGATGTTGACGAGGTGCTGGCCGGGATAAGCAAGGATGTCTCACATGATACCGGTATTGATCAGGAATATATAACGTATTATTGGCAGCCGTTGTCCAACATTAACTGCATGGGTAAGAAAAGAACCGATGGTCCGATCCTGGTGGACCTTTATGTCCCGGGCTTTTTTGACAATGAACAGATCGCCTCTATGATGACCAGCCTGGCGGTAGCCATTGAAAAACATGTTGGCCTTGACCGCAAGTGGGTATTCATACAAACGCATTTTCCCAAACAGGGTCAAGTTTATCTTTCAGGAGAGATACAGGTGTGGGATGCCTACAAGGCCGCGAAAAACGCGGCTGAGTATGCAGCTCTATAGAAAATGCATGTGTACCCTGATTTTGGTCAATAAGCACCCTTGCGACCTCGACGATTTTTGTGGAGAATATATACGGCTTGGAAACTAGCCGGTTGCCGTATATAATGGTAAAGCAATAAGTTCACCGGCGTAATTCTGTTCGGGGTAAAATAAGAGAGTTGAAAAAGACATGCACATAAATTTAAGGAGGAGTAATGCCAAAACGTACTGACATACACAAGATTCTTATTATAGGTTCAGGTCCGATTATTATCGGGCAGGCATGTGAATTCGATTATTCCGGGACCCAGGCTTGCAAGGCTCTCAAGGAAGAAGGGTATGAAGTTGTCCTGGTCAATTCAAATCCGGCCACGATAATGACGGATCCGGGGACAGCCGACAAAACATACATAGAGCCTCTTACTTTGGAAACCATCGAAAAGATAATAAAGAAAGAAAAGCCCGATGCTCTTCTCCCGAACCTTGGCGGGCAGACAGCTCTTAACCTTTCATCCAGTCTTCATAAGGAAGGTATCCTGGAAAAATATGGGGTAGAGATGATCGGTATCAAAGAGGACGTTATCGAGCGAGGCGAAGATCGTCTGGCCTTTAAGGAAACGATGGCCAAGTTGGGAATTGAAGTGCCGCGTTCCGAGACATGCAACACTCTCGAAGAATGTGAAAAAGTGGCTGATGATCTTAAATATCCTGTTGTAATAAGACCTGCGTATACGATGGGAGGAACAGGGGGAGGCATAGCGTATAATCTCGAAGAACTGCGTACGATCGCGACACGTGGACTTAATGTGAGCCTTGTCCACCAGGTGCTTATAGAAGAATCTGTTCTGGGTTGGGAAGAACTTGAACTTGAAGTTGTCAGGGATAATAAGAACCAGAAGATAACGGTATGTTTTATCGAGAACATTGATCCTATGGGGGTTCACACCGGGGACAGCTTTTGCTCTGCTCCGATGCTTACGGTGCCTCAGGAACTACAGAAACGGTTACAGGACGCGTCCTATAAAATAGTTGACGCTATAGGTGTTATCGGTGGTACCAATGTACAGTTCGCCCATAACCTAGAGGACGACAGGCTGGTTGTTATAGAAATTAACCCCAGGACATCCCGTTCTTCCGCGCTGGCTTCAAAAGCAACGGGGTTTCCGATAGCGCGCATTTCCACAAAACTGGCGGCGGGATTTACCCTGGATGAGATTCCTTACTGGCGTGATGGTACTCTTGAAAAATATACGCCGAGCGGAGATTATGTCGTTATTAAATTTGCCCGCTGGGCTTTTGAGAAATTTTCACAGGCAAAAGATATTCTTGGGACACAGATGAAAGCCGTCGGTGAAGTGATGAGCCTCGCGAAGACCTTCAAGGAATCTTTCCAGAAAGCCATACGTTCTCTTGAGATCAAACGTTATGGCCTGGGCGGCGCTAAAAATTTCAAAGAACTGTCACTTGGGGAATTAAAGAACAGGCTGGCAAATCCGTCAAGTGAACGTATTTTTCTGGTATATGAAGCTTTGCGTAAAGGCCTTAGCGTGGAAGAGCTGTATGGCATGACCCAAATAGGACGCTGGTTCCTGGGTGAAATGAAGGAAATGGTCGAGTATGAGGATGAGATAGTGAAGATAAAATGGGAAGATCTGTCAAAAGAGAAACTGGCGAAGGCCAAAGCAACGGCGGACG
>CAYWDJ010000062.1:0-8857 GCA_964457005.1 uncultured Planctomycetia bacterium | reverse complement strand
AGCTAAAGAAATAATGAAAGAAGAAGGAGCCAGCTTTATCATTACAGGGGAGGTTGTTGGCGAAAGACCTATGTCCCAGAACAAGAGGGCTCTTGCCCTGATAAAAAAAGAATCAACATTGAACGAATATCTTCTCCGGCCGCTTTCGGCAAAACTCCTAGAAACTATGCCGGAACAGGAAGGGTTAGTAGACAGAAGTAAGCTTTTAGATATACAAGGACGGTCCAGAAAGCCGCAGCTCGCACTTGCCAAAAAGTATGGCATAACAAAATTTTCACCTCCGGGAGTAAGCTGTCTTCTAACCGACCCTCAATTCTCTGAGAAAGTAAAAGATCTCATAGAGCATGGTGGGCTGACTCTGGAGAATATTGTGTTGACCAAGATAGGCAGGCATTTCAGGCTGGACGATGAAACAAAGGTAATCGTTGGCCGTGACGAAAAAGAAAATGAACGGCTGAATGATCTTAAAACCCCGCAAGACGCGATCATCACCATGACGGAAGAGCTTCCTGGCCCGGACGCCCTCATTAGGGGAAAGGTATCTCCTGCAATCCTGGAGAAAGCCGCAGCGCTTGTTTTGAGCCATTCGAAGTTTAAGTGTTCCGGGAAGGTAACAATAGAGTATAGGGTCGACGGCGACAAAAACAAGAAGATAGAGGCCGAGGGGTTGGATAAAGAAACAATTGATAGCCTGAGGATCTGATCAAGAAGTTTTTGCGGCGAATTTTTTCACTTGGGCCAGAGATTTAAGTCCGCTGGTCGCACCAGCCTCCTGGCAGATAAGAGAGGAAAGGCTTGCCGCAAAATTAAGGTTGCCTTTAGGGTGCTGGTAAAAAAGATCTTCTCCTAACGAGAGATATCTATAGATAAGTCCCGCAGTAAACGCGTCACCCGCACCGATAGTATCCACAACCTTTACTTTAAAGGCTTTTTGCTGGATCTTTTTCTCGCCATCCCAAAAGAAAGAACCTTTTGCTCCCAGGGTGACGATAGAGTGGGCGGGGATCTTTTTGAGAGCGGAATCTAGAGTTTTCTTTCCGGTTATTTCCATGGCGTCAATGCCGCTTAACTTCAATAGGTCAGAATGAAAAATGAGTCTTGATATCCTTTTCCGGGTCTTAGGTTTGTCTTTTATTCTGTTTGTTCTCCAGTTGGGGTCAAAGGTAACAAACACCCCTTCATTCCTGGCTTTTTTCATAATAGCTTTCGTGTCGGTATAAGTGTGGTCAGCATACGAAAAAAGAGATCCAGAGTGAAGCACGGCAGTGCTTTTTAGAAAACTCGAAGACACCTCAAGGTCTCCAAGGGAGCAGTCTTTGCCGTGAATTTTGTAAAAAACATATGAAGAATCTCCCTTTTTGTCAATATTGGCAAAAGCGACACCAGTTTTTACAGCCTTGTCTCTTATAAGATATTTAGTTGAAATATTCTCCTTCTGCAGGATCTTTAGAAGCTCATCGCTGAGAAAATCTGTGCCAACTTTGCTGATTATGTGTGTAGAAAGGCCAAGCCGGGAGAGGAGAATAGCCGTATTAAAGACCGATCCGCCTGGTTTTGCGGTAAAGCTAAGCCCATTTTTGCGGCCGCCGGAATTTTCTATCATATCGAAGGCTATATTACCTAAACAAATGATATTTTTGCGATTCATGCACTAGATAGTAACACAAATACAGGGGTGAGTCTAGCTTTTTCACCTAACCCCTAAATGTTTGTTGACCTAACTAGCTTTTTTATGTTATAATTGTAGCCATAAAATGAAAGAGTACTTATATATAATAGGTGTTAATAATATATGGTGATGGCAAAAAAACAATCAAAAATAGCGATCTGTACAAAGATCGTGTCTATGTGTGTGACGCTATGTTTTCTGGTAAATAGTGTCTCCTTTGCATTTGAGGGGACAGCCATTGTTTCCAGGCAGAAGGCGCATACCCTATCCGCGTTTTCTCGGTTCAACCCAATTGTAAGCCCTGACGACAATAACAGTTCCGTGCAAGACCTTCTGGGGGAGCTGTCAAAGATGGATCTGGTCAGGGATCAGCAGGAACTGGTCTCTATAGTTTATGCAATTCGCTTGATAGGAAACGCGATGGATCATTATGGCCACCGCTTGCTTGCCGCCTCAAACGGGCTCAAGATCATATTAGGAATGCATCTTCCGCAGCTTCCCTTCGAGGGGTTCAGGTGGAGGGACATGTCCTACGATGAAGACAAAAATGCGTTTAACATCCGGTTTGTAGACAACGAAACAGGCGTAAGAAAAGATATGTGGGTACTTCAATCAAAAAATATCCCCAAAGCCTTTAGCGGGATGCAAAATCTTTCGACAAAAGAATGCGACCTTCAGATCTTCATAGACCAGGGGATAGAAAAAGAACTGTATGAGCTGATCCGGGAAGAAGCGTTAAATACCAGAGAGGAGATCGGAAGGACAGGAGCTTGCCAGAAACACTCTAAAGAACTCGCAAGACGTTTAATAAAAGCCGGAAAAGATGCAAAGGTTGTCAAACATAAAGATGAAGTGCATTTTTGGGTAGAAGTAGAAGGGCTTGTATGTGACCCTTTTCCCGAAGGATTGCTTGAGCCATATAGTGAAGCTGCGAGAGGCCTGGGCGATAAAAGATTCATTATAGAAAAGAAAGACCATCCCGTAATAAAGAAAATGTATCCGGGCAAGACGGATGAGGATTTTACCCGGGAAGCCCTGGAAAATGCAAAAGATGAAATTTCCTATTACTGGAGGAGACACTCCGGGTTGTCCCGAGACCTAAGGGACACGATGTTGAAGCTTGCAGACTTTGGCTTTACGGAGGAAAAGATAAACAAGTGGGAAGATGTCGTTATTTACAGAAGACATCTTGCACGGATAGAGGCAATTATTGATCGTTTAAGCCGTCAGGCAAGGGAAGAAGCTCTCAGAAAAGCAATAGACGGAGATACCAATTTAGCTAAAAGCGAAGGCTCGGGTGAAAAAGCCATCACCTCCCAAGAGGCCCCCGCAAGCGCCTTTGCTGGTGCTGACATTCCGCTTATGAAGGCTTGTGCTAGAGAGACAAAAGAAGAAATGTCAGGAGTGGGAGCATGCAGGGAACATTCTCAGGAACTGGCGAGGAGGCTCATAAGGGCAGGTAAAGATGCAAAAGTTATTAAGCATAATGACCATATTCATTTTTGGGTGGAAGTCGACGGGTATGTATGTGATGCCTTTCCTGAAGGAATGCCGGCAGCATATACGGATGCGGCAAGAGCCTTTGGAGAGCCAGCCTTTACGGTAGAGAGCAAGGGAGACCCAGTAATAGAAAAATTATACCAAGGAACGGTTCAAAGGGAGCTTACAGAAGAGGCGAGGAACGATGCTGCAGATGACGAAGCCTTTTACTTAAAGGAAAAAGATAAAAAGGGAGAGCTTTTAGGGGCGACGCTCAAGAGGTTAGCATATCAAGGCCTTAGCAAAGAAGAGATCGACAAACATGAGTCAGTTGTTTACTTTAGGGGAAAGCTTAGAGAGATAGAGAAGCACATCTCTTTTGCAAGGGCACAAGTTAAGGAAGAGGAAAACTTTTCGGCGGCGGACATGGACGTAATAGAGGAGCTGAGCGGCAAGCTTGAAGTATTGTCGGACATTATTGGCAGGAAGGACTGGGAGGTTTTTGAAACGAAAGCGGAAGAGATTATAACCCTTCTGAGGAGTCCCACGGAAGGAACAAAACTGGATGTTTTCCTTAGCCAATTTAGAGTCCGAGATATGGACGCTGCAATACATTTGGATATGCCGAATTACATTAATATCATTATAAATTGGGTCCAAGTAAGTGACGATGGGGGAATGAGGGCAGAACTTGAAGAAATATTTACAGAAGACCAGGAAACAATGAAAGCTGCAATAGAAGAAATGAAAAAACGACTGGATGTATTTTTAGGGAGCAAGGCCTCAGGATCTGAAGAAAATCAGGATGATGCAGAGAAGCTAGAGCTGTCATATCAGGACCTTGAAGAGGAAGGATATAAAGCGGTTGTTTCTGAGGAGGAAAAAGCCGGATATAAAGAGATAAGGGTGAAGGTCTCCCACGAAGGAGACGACTTATACTCAGACATACTAATTAAGGTCGTAGAAATTTCCAAGACAGTTGTAATAGAACAGTTTTACCCGGAGTTTCCAGCGGACAGAAAAGGCCGGGGGCGAGCCCTTCTAAGAAAGTTGCTCTTAACTCCGGAATATTCAGGGTATCGAGTTATTGCCAGCGCGTCAGAATGGTTCCAAAAATCTTTTCTACAGATGGAAGACTTTGAACCTATGGCAACAATAGAAGGGGCCAATATCTATGACGAAGCAGGGAAAGAAGCAGTCAGGGATCTTAATGAACTGCTCACACATCCGACGTTCATGTCAAATCCTGAATTATGGGCGAAGCTCATAGATGCATGGGAAGACGCAACATTGTTTGGAATAGTTCCTATCAACATACACGGTGACGGCGCGCCGGCGATCGCGATTATGAGGGCCGGAGATACATGGACACAGGCGGTTTTGACAGACGAACAGCATGAGCTTATTAATGAGGCGTGGGGGCAGCTGTGGGATGCTTGCCAAGAGGATTACCGGATGTTGGAAGGAGACTCAATATATAAAGATATAGAAGAGAGGTTAGAGGGGCTTAACGGGGAGCATGAGATCAACATTCATAGTCCGCCGGATGGTATGTTTTACAATGTGTTGTACTCGATGGACATGGACAACATTTTGCCTTCACCGGGAGGATTTAAGATTCTAACACACCCGGGCACTTATCGTACAGACTTGGGGGCGGCCCGCTCGATAAATCTTTTGATCCCGGCCGGGGCTCTTGAGTTTGTCAGAATTATAAGAACAGACAGGCCGGCGGCATATAAAGAGTGGCTTGATCATGAAGTTAAGCATCTTGCCGATAGATTGAGGACCCCTAAGGGGCAAGAGCCTGATGAATTGGCGGTTGTGAGCCAGGCACCAATAGGGGCGATCATAGAAATATACAATTTTATCAAACAGCTGGAAAGGGGGATGGCACAGGAATCTGTGGAATACATCCTTAAACAGATAGTGGAGCCGGATCCATCTGTAAGGAGACAGGCCCTCGAGACACTGGGACAAGTAGTGGGGGAATCTCTTGTTCTTGCCAATGCCCCGGACAGGGGGACGCATCAGCTGACAGTGAAGGACCGAAAAGGGCACAGGTATTTTGTGGTAGATAGCCGGGGGAACCTGATAGAGGAATACAAGCATATCAAAGGAGTCTTTCAGGAAGTCACTTTTAGAAATGTGGTTCATCCCGACAAGAAGATAACCCTCAGAACAGACAAAGAAAATAGACGTTACTCAATATATGTGGACGAAGAAAGAGTTGGAGAGGTAGATTTTATAACTCTTCCAGAAGAGATAGAGTATGAGTTCTGGGATATAAATAATATTAAGATCGCAGTTGGAGAGGATCTTGACGCCGAAGAAAGCATCAGGTTAAGCATCTTGAATATTTTTGCTAAATGGGCGCAGGAAGGAGGGAAAAGTCTGGTTGCTTTTAACGTCAATGATCCTGAAGAGGCGCTTATGCTTGAAAAGGTGCTGGTTAATCCGACAGGGCCGGCCGGCAAGATAATTTCCCCGGAAGATATACGGCAAAGAGAGCTGACAGACAGAGGAACATTTCAACAACCTTTTGTCTTTATAGGGGGCAGTCCATCGCCATACTATTTGCATAAGAACACGTCAGGCAATTTTCAGGTAGCAAAAGAAATTATAAGCGGACATGCCGGGCCCTCGGAAGATATCAGGTCAGCAGCTAAAAAGGCGGAGACACAGGGGATCACTGTTGGGATGTTGATGACATTGGCGGAGATAAAAACGGCCGACGACCTGATACAGTACATAGATGCTCTCGAGCATAATGTCAACAATGTTGCTACGCAGGCGGAACTTGGATCTAACTGGGACAAAAAATACCTTCAGCCTCTTTTTGAATTATTTTTTATGAGGCTTGTAGAAGATTTCAGCGGTTCGAGGGAGTTTATCCGTAAATCCCGAGAGATCTTGAAAAGGGAGAATGCCCTGGTGTTGCGGCAAGATCTGCAGGACACCGACTCAGATCTTTTTAGGGCGTTCAAAAAGATCAGGAGGTCTCAAAGAACGGGAGACGCTTCGTTCCGGTTCTACGGGGTCCTTATGCACTACCTCGTCCAAAATCCGGAAGAATATTTCGGACATATATATGAACAGCTTATACACGACCACAAAAAAAGAGACATAGCGATATCCAAAAAAGGCCTTTCTTATCATTTGAGAGGGGACAGCGTTATTCATGTTCACGACAAATACCTTTTATTTGAAGGAGAAAATCCTCGATACATGAAAGGAGTCGAGCAACATCCTTTCATTGGCGAAAAAACTCCTCGGGACGCAAAAGATACCGAAAATGCCGAAAAGATACATAAAGCTCTGGAGGTGTGGGCGAGTGGAGGGGAAGAGAAGGTTGCCCCTGACACGCGTGCGCTAATAGAGGAAAGACGGCAACAATTCATGGACTCCGCAACCATAGTCGGTCTGGACATGAAAACATCCCTTCTTTTTTCAGACCCCGCTAATGATGTTGTACGGGTAATGCATTCAGGTAGAGGGCGGCATGTCATGTTTTTCTCGCTGAAGTATTTGAGTGAGCTTGATATTAACAGTCAAAGGGATATGAGGGAGCTTGCTTTCTGGCTTAATTTTGGGCAGGGGTTTTTGGATAGACATGACGAGGTGGCAAACAATGGCTTTACCGAGGATGAAAAGTGGGATGCCATAAGGACTAATATCGCGGGAGTGAACAGATCTTTTCTGAAAGACCCGGAGGACAGATTCTTTGTCGACCCGAGAGATCTTAAGGAAAGCCTAGCAGTCAGGATGAAGGAAGACACGCTTATAAGTTTTCAGGAGGTTCTCTCCCAGGTGGTTACTCTGGAAAGAAATGCGGATACCGAAATTCAGAGAGGGAAAAATGTAAATATAAACAATAAATTTTTCTATTGCGATGTCGCCAAAACTTATCTGAAGTGTCATTATAGGTACGAAGAATTAGGGCTGCATTCCTGGGCGGAAAGAGCGTACCAAAAAATGAAATGGGTGATGACCGGAGTGCAAGAGTTCGACATCGGCCAGTTGCCAATGCAGTATCAGGGAGTACTTGTTCTTACGGCTCTCAGGTCGGGACATTTCAAAGATTTTATAACAGAGTTGGAGACGCTGTTAACGGCTAAAAGCACCAGGAGAAAAAGACCGGTTTATGGCGGAGAAATAGCGTATTTAGGGATGCTGCTTAAGAAAGACAATATGATTTTTAAGAAGATAAACAGGGCGTTAGCCACGCAGCTTGAGGCCTTGCCGGCAGAGGAGCTTGAAGGTTTGGGAGATCTAAGGGCTAAGGTAGAGAGTCTTTTCGAGGAGTATTATGAAAACGGAATAAAGAATTTTGACTCGAATAGTGTCACCGAAGAGGTCCCTCCGCAAGCGGCCGACAATATTGTTATCGGGCTTTTGCCTGATGAGCCCCTATGGGGCGACATTGTTCCCGAGGGGAGAGAAAGTAAACTCTCTACGGAAAAGACAAGAAAAGAATTTTTATTATATCCGGTATCTTCTGCAGAAGTTTTCGAGGTTCCTTTATACAGCGGACAACACCAAAGCGTGAACCCGGATGACCTGGATAGCTATTGCGACGAGGAAATAGACAAGGACATTGTTCGCAGCATAGTAGATCTTGCGGCTAGCCTTGGCATAGGGCAAGCAAGAAGCATAGCCGAGAAAGTGGAGATATTTTATAAAGTGTCAGATGGGCTTGGGTTTGACAGGGCGGACGAGAACTATTCCGCAATGATAGCGCTTGCCGCTCAAATGGTGTTCACGGACGCGGGATATGCCGTGGATATAAAATATGCGCCTGAAGGATTCTATGGAAAACATTTTTATCTTCTTCTGAAAGAGCAGGGACAAAGGGGAGCCTGGCTGGTTGACCCTACCATAGTCAGATATAAAGATTCGGCCGAAGAATACAGCAAAGCATATGCATTGCACATAGCGAAAACTAATAGATACTGGAGGACGGCGACATCTGAAGATCTTGATGCTCTTTCGAAGGAGGGGGCAAAAGAGGACAAAGGAGATGTTGTGGCCAGGGCCCTTGGACTTATTGTCCAGAAACTTGAGAAACTGAGGGTTGACGAGGATACAAAAGGCTCAAAGCTCGTAATAGGCATTGATACCAGCTGGATCCCGCCAATAGAAAGGGCAAAAATACAGGGCCTTTTAAACAAGATACAGAATTTATCAGAAGAAGAGAATGGGGTTGCGGGCCTGAAAGTTGTCATTTCAAAAGGAGAGGGGTTGGCAAAGGAGCTGTTAAAACTGAACGAAGAAGATCCCGAGAAAATGCCTAAAGAAAACATGATAATACTTGGAGACAAAAGAGTTCTTGAGGAGGAGGCCTTTGACGATCTGAGAGCAGATTCCCGGGATGATAACGGGGCGTTTTTTGGAAAGTTGACAATCCCGGCAACTATTCCACAGGGATATTGTATAGATATAAAACTTATGCAGTGGTTGGGCGAGTCTATGAAGACAGCTTTTACGACAGGGAAAAGAGCTTTGATGTTTCCGATCGAGCTTGCTCCGATGGAAAAAGTCATTGAAAAGCTTGAGAAGAGATTTCGGTCTCAGGAAGCAAAGATAGGAGCTGCAGCATAAAATAAGTCTTGCTACTATTGGACGGTTTTGTTATAATCTCATACTCATAAAGAGTTTATATTACGACGCGGGGTGGAGCAGAGGTAGCTCGTGAGGCTCATAACCTCA
>CAYWDJ010000061.1:0-8892 GCA_964457005.1 uncultured Planctomycetia bacterium | reverse complement strand
CCCCCAGTGGCTAATTCCCAGAGACCTTTTCAATTTAATGGTGCCGCGGGACGGAATTGAACCGCCGACACAGGGATTTTCGCTCGCCTTCGTCTCGCGGCTCCTTCGCCCTGCGGGCTCGGTGTCAGTCCTTCTACACAAATAGAGCAGGGGCCTTCAAATCCCGCCAGTTCTACAAGTTGCCAGGGACGGACAATTTAGTGAAACTAAATTGCCCGAAACGCGGGCAAAGTTTTTAGTGAAAAGAAATGAAGAATATATTTTTCAGAGATTTGCACTAAAAACTTTGGTGCAATTGTCCCTGTTGGATAGAGCTGCATACAATTGCACACACCATTAAATTTAGGGCAAAAAAAAGGCCCCCAGTGGCTAATTCCCAGAGACCTTTTCAATTTAATGGTGCCGCGGGACGGAATTGAACCGCCGACACAGGGATTTTCAGTCCCCTGCTCTACCGACTGAGCTACCGCGGCACCGGTATAAATAAATGATATGTGCTGACTAAATTATCACATTCCCCCAGGCAAGTCAAACAAAAACTCTGAATACCCTCTCATGGCGGATAGAAGGATTTCGAGCAAACTCTAATTGATGATCTCACCTTTGAGGATGGGCGGAAGCTCGGAGGCATCTATCCTAAGCCCCCCGTCATGCTCTATCCTTATAGTATAAAGAACTCCCGGGACGAACATGGTGCCCGGCGCTTCTATCTGCGCGTTCTTTATACCGACCTCTTCCCTGCTCTTCTTATCCAGGGCATATTCCCAGAAATTGGCCCACATACTTTTCTGGTAACCGCCCCTGTCGTCAACCTCATATCCAACGGGAACACCTTCAAGTTCGGTTATATTATATTCCTGCGTCTGCGGACCGTCCAGCATAAACACTTTCCAGAAAAGATAAATACTTTTTCCTTTCAGTTTATCGCCTTGTTTAACATAGTCATCTTCAAAACGCACTACAAGCGACTGGAACTGAATGATGTTACCTGAAAAACTAAAATACCTGGGCTTAAGAGGCTGCCCCTCTACATCATACTCCAGGAACTTGATCGTAGTATTGTTCCTTCTGGTCTTTTCATCATAATTCACGCCGGCAACAAGCACCTCGGCCGCCCTGGAGTCCGCATTCAGCCTTGATATTACCTGTTTAAGTATCTTATTCTCGTATATCATTTTCCCTATGTACTCATAAGAAAAATATCCAAGAAAAAAGATAATGGCACAAATAACTAAAGTTTTCACATGTTTTAAAATTTTCATATTGTCCTTCTTATTGTATGCGCTCAAGATCTATTCTGTTAAGATCCGTATCCACCGAAAGAACTTTGACCCTGACCCTGTCCCCGACCGACACTTCGTCATGCGGATCCTTTATAAATTTTTTACTCAGGTTTGAAATGTGTATCAGGCCGTCCTGATGCACTCCAACATCGACAAATGCTCCAAAATTAGTAACATTAGTTATTTTGCCGAAAAGTTTCATGTCCGGCTTCAGGTCATCTACCTCCTGCACGTCATCCCTGAAATCCACGCTCGAAAATTCTTTTCTCGGGTCAAGTCCCGGTTTCAAAAGTTCAGTTTTTATATCTTCCAGCGTTAGCAGCCCTATTGTGTCCGTCACATAATCCTTTAATGATATCTTTGCAACTATATCCTTGTTCCCTACGAGCTTATCTACGCTGACTGAAAGATCTTCGGCCATTTTCTCGACAACATGGTACGCTTCGGGATGTATCGCCGAATTATCAAGGCTATTAGAGCTTGCGCGGATCCGCAGAAACCCGGCGCACTGCTCAAAGGCCTTTTCTCCGAGCATCGGGACCGTAAGAAGATCTTTTCTTGATGAAAATGCCCCTTTCTTTTCTCTGTGCCCTACAATGTTCTCGGCCAGGACGTCGCCTACTCCCGAGACGTGAGTGAGAAGCTCTTTTGAAGCGGTATTAAGCTCTACCCCCACATAGTTTACACAAGACTCCACGACTGTTTCTAGCGAAACCTTCAGGGCCCTCTGGTTAACATCATGCTGATACTGGCCCACGCCAATTGACTTTGGATCGACTTTAACAAGTTCTGAAAGCGGATCCTGCAGCCTTCGGGCAATGCTTATAGCGCCCCTCACCGTTAGATCAAGATTGGGAAACTCTTCGGCGGCTATCTCGCTTGCCGAATACACACTGGCTCCCGCTTCACTGACCATAACAGGCTTAACATTTTCAAGGTCGTTATGTTTTATTACAGCCTTGACGAACGACATTGTCTCTCGCGATGCCGTGCCGTTCCCTACCGCAACAAGTTCCGCTTTATGTTTCTTTATCATGCTCGCGATAGCCTCACCGGCATCCCGCTTATGGTTTTGGGGCGGATGAGGATATACGTTCTCAAACTCAAGGAATGTTCCGCAGCTGTCCACCACAGCCACTTTGCACCCTGAAACAAATCCCGGGTCTATACCCATTATTACCTTATGTCCCGCCGGCGGATCGAGTAAAAGATTTCCAAGGTTCTTTGAAAATACATTGATAGCATCTTCTTCGGCCTCTTCTATCCTCAAAGAGAAAGCCTCATACTTTATCGAGGTTGTCATCCTCACATAGGCCTTCTTAACGGCAATCCTAACGGCGTCAATAAGTACAAAATTTTTATTTATTACTACTCTGGACTCTATAAAACTTATTGCCTGAGCCTTATCAACTTCAACATCCCAGTATATGACCTTTTCTTTTGCCCCGCGTCTCATAGCGAGAAGCCTGTGCGATTGGGACTCCTTAAGATATTCGCTGAAATTATAATACATATCGTACTTGGACTTCTGGTCCGCCCATTCCTTGAAGGCGCTCGTAACTATAAGTCCCGTACTCGAGAAGAAATCTCTTATCCACTTTCTTATATCAGCGCTATCGTTAATATTTTCGACAAAGATATCTATAGCGCCATTAAGAGCGTCCTCTATCGTAGGAACACCTTTATCCTCACCCGCAAACGGTTTAATTATCTCTTCGATGCTCTCGGACCTCACCTGCTGCTCCATCAAGATAATGGCAAGCGGGCCTAAACCTTTTTCCATAGCCACGGAAGCTTTCGTCTGTCTTTTAGGCTTATATGGGAGATACAGATCTTCTAAGATCTGTTTTTCACGGCATGTGATTATCTTTTTCTTAAGCTCATCTGTCAATTTTCCCTGGGAAGCTATAGATTCGATTATAGTTTCTTTTTTTTTTCAAGCTCGGCGTAATACATCATTTTATCTCGCACTTTCCTGAGCTGTATTTCGTCGAGGCCGCCGGTCCTCTCTTTTCGGTATCTGGCAATAAAAGGAACCGTCGCTCCCTGGCTGAACAGTTCGACCGCACTTACAACGGAACCGGTTTCAATTTTGAGGTCATCAACTATATTTTTGTAAATGGTGCTTCTATTGATTTCATACATATTACGATGCTTATCCTTTGTAGTTTAGTAGTCTTTTCAAGGCATTCATTACTTTAATAATTCATTATAAAATTTTCGACCTGACAAAATCAAGACAAATGTATATAATAGTGCCGGAGGTAATTTATGAAACTCGCTAATCTTTCGGTATTTTTCCCGGCATATAACGAGGAAACCAATGTTGTAGAGACTGTTGAAGAGGCTCTTGCAACCATCCCCAAATATGCCGATGAATTTGAGATCATTATAATAAACGATGGTTCTAAAGACAGAACAAAAGAACTTTCCGAAGAACTATCGTCGAAATATGACAATGTGCGTCTTGTAAACCACGATGTTAACCGTGGATACGGCGGAGCTTTGAAAACCGGATTCGAGAGCGCAAAATACGATTTCGTGTTTTTTAGCGATATCGACAGACAATTTAAGCTTGCTGAAATCGAAAGGCTTCTCCCTCTTACCGAATACTCGGATATTTCCGCGGGATACAGAATGAAAAGGAACGACCCTATCCACCGTCTTATAAACGCCAAAGCTTACAACATCCTGGTCAGAATACTTTTCGGCCTTAAAGTACATGATATCGATTGCGCCTTTAAGATAATAAAGAAAAAGGTGCTGGACTCTGTGGACCTTAAAAGTGAAAGCCAGTTTATAAGCGCTGAACTTTTAATAAAAGCTAAGAAAAAAGGTTTTACTCTGAATGAACTCGGGGTCCATCACTACTCAAGGGAAACGGGCAAACCTACCGGCAACAGTATCAAGGCTGTTGTAAATTCATTTAAGGAACTTTTTAAGCTCTGGAAAGAGTTAAAGTAAACCGTTAAGGACCACACCCACGGTTATTGCGGTTACCACCATTATTAGGGCTGATTTCATCATATCCTTTATCCCAAGCTCCCTCACCATAACTATGAATGTTGCCACGCAAGGGAAATATATAGCAAGAATAGTACACGATATGACCAGCTGCTTGGTGGTAAGGTTTAGCGGAGCAAGCATCCCGACGGCAACATCTTTTCGCAGAAAACCTATCAGCATGGCTGATATGGTTTCTTTAGGAAGTCCCCATAACCCGCTTAAAACAGGAGCAAAAAAATCTGAAATAACGTTAATGATGTTGGAGAGATACAACAGATTTACTACGAGCACACCCAGCAAAACGAACGGTATAGCCTCCGAAAGAAATCCATGCACTCGCATCCACAGTTTCTTCATAACAGCTAAAGGCTGGGGCATCCTATAGGGAGGTATTTCCCACAATATCTCCGGACTGTTGCCCGGCAATAGCCGGTTCATAAGAAGACCCTTTATTATCATCAGTAACAACAGTACCCCAAAGATAAGCAAGACATATCGTCCGCCCCTCTCTCCTACAAGGCCCACTATCATAGCTATCTGAGCCATACATGGCACCGTGATAGCCATCAAAGTGGCGGCTATGAATTTTTCGCGCCTATTCTCAAGAAGACGAAGTGCCATGGCGCCAGGCACATTACAACCCAAACCCAGGATCATAGGCACTATCGCATACCCGTGCAGCCCTAACTTATGCATAAAATTGTCTGCCTGTGTAGCCAAACGGGGGAGATAGCCGGAATCTTCTATTATTCCCAAAACAAAATAAAAACTTACAATATAGGGCAGTACTGCCGCCAGCGGCACATACAGTCCCGTGGTAAGTAGTCCAAATGATATGCCAAAATCTATTTGTCCGTCTACAAGTTTTCCAACAAGGATATCATGAATTATCCCTCCGCTTCCAAGCAATGCGCTTAACTTCTGCATTAGAGGCAACCACAGCTTATCAAAAAACGGGTCAAAAACATACCCTATGAGACCTTCTCCTATAAACCTTATAACAAGAAAAGAAAGAGCAATAACTCCCACAGAGATCGGCAACCCCACAAAAGGTCTTATACTTATTTCTTCAAACCGTTCCAAAAGGGTGGGATGATGATGATAAAGCGTTTGGGAGGTATCTACTATCCTGCCTATTTCTTCCCATTTTTCATCACGGCTGAGTTTTTTAAATTCTTTCTTCTCCGTCTTATTCAGACTCTCCACCAGTTCTTTTATTCCTTCTCCCGTCAGCCCACAGGTAGGAATAACCTGTACCCCCAATTCCTCTTGTAATTTCTTTATATCTATTTCCACACCTCGAAGCTTAGTCTCGTCCCACATGTTCAGAGCAACAACCATAGGAACGCCCTTTTCTCTCAGTTCAAGCACAAGAAAAAGGTTTCGTTCTATGTTTGTGGCATCAATAACATTTACGACATAATCGCCGTGATCAAGCATATCCACAGCGACCTGGTCGGCCTTACTGAACGAATCCAGATTATAGACTCCCGGAACGTCTATTAAAAGAGCGTCTTCCTGGCCATGCAGTTTCATGGTGCCCTGACAGAACCCCACAGTGGTTCCCGGATAATTGGAAATAGTTACCTTGGCGCCTGTAAGCCTGGAAAATATAGCACTTTTCCCGACATTAGGATTTCCCATTAAAAGTATCTTTTTTTTATCTGCCACCATTACTTCTCCACTATTATTTTATTGGCCATACCATGGCCTATAGCTATCTTTGTCTTCCCCAGAAGAACTGTTACCGGACCTCTCCAAAAATGGGCGCTAAGCTTTACTAAGGATTTTCCGGGCCTTATCCCCAGGGTTTCTAATCGTCGTTTGACCCCGTCCCCGCCCAGAATGTTAATAACAGTAGCTGATTCTTTTGTCTTCAGTTCGTTAAGGTTCATACTTTTTTGTTCTTTCCTTTTTTATAATACGTATCGAATTTCTTCAGCCAATCCGGTCTGGCCCCATCCTTACTGTCCTCGACAAATTCAATAAACTTTGTGAGTTTTTTAAATGTCTCCACGCTTATTGCGTGTTCCATCCGACAGGCATCTTCCGAGGCCGTACCCGGCCCGATTTTCAGCACCGTTGACAAAAACTTAACCAACATCTCGTGCCTCTGGATTATCTCTTGTGCCCTCTTCTCCCCTTCAGCGGTCAGGTCTACATATCCATAGCGTTCATGAACAATAAACCCTTTTGCCGAGAGCACGTTTAAGGCTCCCGTAACACTCGGGTTTTTTACGCTCATCATCTCGCTGATATCTTTAACCCGCACCACACTGTTCTCCTTCTTTAGAAGAACTATGGTCTCCAGGTAATCTTCCATACTTGCGGTTAAATTCTTAATCATATGCGATCCTTAAATTAGTTCTGCCTTTCTTTGTTAGTCTAGCCTAACATCTTGCGCGAAAGATGTCAATACTATTAATTCGAACTAAAAAAATTTAGACAGGACTATATCTGTCATTCCCGGGAATTATCTCCGCTTTCTTTGCCGCCCAGAAAGCGTATCACCTTTTTAAGGAATTTAAAAAGCAGTTTGAGTATCACTACGCCGCAAACGATAAACGCTATAGCGGCAAACGTAGCAATAACGGGATAATTGATGATCAGCCACAACAGCCCCACAACCGTAGCATCTTCCGTAACACTTGCAACGGTATTAGTGATCGGCTCCGGTGAAGTATTGATGGCCGCGCGCGTTGTAGCCTTTGTAAGATGAGACTCCATACTCACCACACCGCCTATCATAGCCGCGGAGTACTGTATTGACGGATCAAAATTAGACGTAGCCATATATGCCATGAGCCCCCCGCCAAGAGGCCTGATAACGGTATGAAATGAGTCCCATGCCGAATCGACATACGGGATCTTATCGGCAGCGAATTCTATCACGAACAAAATAATAGCCACCGCAATAACTAAAGGGTTCGAGAGAATATCCAGCCTTCCGGGCAGGTCTATAAAACCCATCCTGTCGGCTATTCCAAGCCCTGCCATTGTAAGATACAGATTGAACCCCGCAGCCCAGGATTCTCCCAATAGTAAACCTAATCCGCTTAAGATCTCCATAGACAACCCCTCGTTATCTCTTTAAAAAATATTCAGGTACGATCGACTCATAATCGCTGTTAAGATCGACCTTTGTAACAACCCATCCTTCAGCCTTCTTGTAGCAGTAGAACTTAACATATCCGGGACCCTTCTCATAGTTTATCTGCACATACACGACTTTGGCCGTCGGAGACACAGTTTCAACCCCTACAACATAGTACCCGGTGCATTTCCCATAAGCGACTTTAAGATCCCTGAAAACTTTAACAAGAGCCCTGGCATTTTCCTCAGGGATCGGGCCTCCGCTGATCCACTCATCAACCGCTACGCTTTCGTCCTTTGTCAGATATAATTCCAGGCCCTTATATATTACCTCCGGAGCCTTTTGAACCGCCGCCTGGGCATACGCGAATGTACATGTCACAGCTATTATAGAAACCAAGACCACGCCGAACCTTATTATTTTAAAGAGTTTCACCTGTCCTCCTTTTTCCACCATGCTACTGATCATCTTCGTCCTCTACTTTTTCTTCCCGAAAGGACCCAAGCTTTGTCTTCACCCTGTATTTTATATGACTTTCCCTATTCTCCACGACAAACTTTATTTCGATCTCATTTGGGTCGACCTCTTCAGAAAAAGCCTTTTTATTCAGATAAAAATTGCTTTTTGTGCCGGTTATCTCTCCCTTTGCCTGGGTCACGAGAAGACCCAGCCCCGCCGACATACCAACTGCATCTATTACACCGGCTACTCCGCCTACGGCGTTAAATGCTCCTGTAGGAGTGGCCGTACCTCCTGACACCGAATATTCCGGATAAAATCTTTGATACTGCGAACCCAAGGCGGCAAAAGCCACCGCGGCAGGGTACCTTAAAAGAGATTCTTTTGTCGTATAGAATTTTTTACTCTCCCCCTGCTGCCTCACTAACTCTCCCTGAACAACAAGTTTAGTCTCCACGATCTCCCACTTCCTGAAATCCGTCCCCTGCCCGGTGGCATAAGCAGCTACTTCTACCTTTAGGATATCCGCCGCATCGGAGATAACCACACCCACTTCACATGTAACTTTATCCAGGGCTATGTTACTGTACCTCAAACTAGTATCCGCATCGGGGGCCTGCGCAGCTTCAGCACTTATACCCATACAGGCTACCAACATAATCGCAAAAAATATTTTTCTCATACACCCCCTGTCACTTATATCATCGAGGCCGCAATGGACAATGCCGTCATAAGTACATGGCCCGCCACTTCAGCCGACTGCCTCACGACATCTCTTGTCCGTCCTTCTTTGTAGAGAACGTCCCTTGCCGTCATCCTTATCACCATAAGATCTTTCTCGTCTCCGGGAAGCTCCGAAAGACGGTCCCAGGCACCCGCGTATATCTTGTCATCCAGGTATTTATACAGCGCTGCTACTTTTTTGTCATCCCATTTTTTCAGATCTATCTCCGTGACTTCAACCTCAAAAATACCGGACTCTTTGAGATATTTAGATTTTCTTTTTTTCATCTCTGCCATGTACGTCTGTATAGCGATCGTTTTGGCCAG
>CAYWDJ010000060.1:4986-8893 GCA_964457005.1 uncultured Planctomycetia bacterium | reverse complement strand
AACTACCTCCTTACGAGCCAGAGCAAGATCATGTACCAGTACTTCATTGAGAAACCTTCAAGCTACAACCTGGAGAGAGCTGAAAGACTTTCCTCCTCCATATACCAGAGTTTTAAACAAGAGGTTCCCACTCCCACTCCCGAAGCGATAAAGACTTTCGTGGCAAAATATAACGATATCCCGTTCCTTAGTGCTAACTTCATATATGTCGACGAAACCGGCGCAATGAAAAGCGTACTCGAAGACGTAAAAAAGATCGACATTTTGAGCGCCGAATACGTCTACCCTATCAGGTATGGAGATAGAGAGATAGGAACTCTTCTGGTATACGACATTAACTTGGAATATAAAAAAGGGCTTACTGAATATGCCCACACAATGAATATGACCCGTTTATTCCTGGCCATCTTCATGATCTTACTCCTATCAATACTCATCTACCGTGAATACAGCGCCAAAATAGAGAACGATAAAAGAATAGCGGAATATCAGGCAGTCCATGACGGCCTTACCGGACTTTATACCCATAAATATTTTAAGGAACATCTTGCGCGAGAAATAGCCCGCAGTCAGAGATACAAAAGGCCCATATCTCTGATAATGATCGATGTCGATCATTTTAAAAAATTCAATGACACATATGGACATTTATGCGGCGATGCTGTCTTAAAAGCTGTATCAGATATTATCCAGGAAAATGTAAGAACTTCTGACATAGTTGCCAGATACGGCGGAGAAGAGTTTGCTGTCCTCCTTATGGAAGCGGGCAGGGATCAGGTCAGGTCCGTTGCCAAACGGCTTAAACTCATGACGGATCAGGCGATAGCCATCGCCGGGAGGATAAAAGAACTCGTCGAAAAAAACCCCGTTAAAGTAGATCATACTCAAGTCTCGGTTACCATCAGTATGGGGGTTTCATCATACAACGGTGATCCTGACTATAAAATGGAATATCTTATCAGCGAAGCTGACCACGCCCTCTATGAGTCAAAAAATAATGGAAGGAATATAATAACCTTCTTCGACCACAAGACAAGAACTTTCAATCCGGTCAAATAACCTCTCTCTTCTGTTTGTCCCCTATTATAGATATGCTTGTTTAGACAGGTAATTTACTACATAGTCTTTTACGGACTCTTCGAGTGTTCGGAACTCATGATCGCATCCGGCATCTCTCAGCTTAGACATATCGGATTCCGTAAAATACTGGTATTTAGGTCTCAAGTAATCCGGCATATCGATATACTCTATGACGGACTCCTTACCAAGAGCCTTGAACATGGCATGAGCAATGTCATTCCAGCTTCTTGCTTTTCCCGTACCCAAATTGTAAATGCCGGCGACTTTAGGGTTCATAAAAAAGTACCACATCACTTCTACGGCGTCCTTTATGTAGATAAAATCCCTTTGCTGATCCCCGTGGCCATACCCGTCAAGATATGATTTAAAAAGACTGATCTTTCCTTCATCTCTCATCTTGGAGAAGGCCTTACAAATAACGCTTCTCATATCTTCCTTATGGTATTCGTTGGGGCCAAATACATTAAAGAATTTTATACCCGTGACATCGCTCTCTATCCCATTGTTCAAAACCCAGAGATCGAACAGATGCTTTGAATACCCGTACATGTTCAGAGGGCTTAATGAAGAGGTAAACTCATCCCTGTCGCTGTACCCCTGGCTCCCATCGCCATAAGTGGCGGCTGAAGAGGCATATAAGAACGATGCCTTTTGTCCAAGAGCCCATTCGGCAAGGATCTTTGAATACTCGTAATTATTCCTTAGGTAGTAATCCGAATCCGTAAGCGTAGTAGAGCTGCATGCCCCCATATGAATAACTTTTGTGGGCTTGGGCAGTTTATGCTCGCTTAGAAGATGCAGAAAATCGTCTTTTTGTATATAGTCCAGAAATTGTTTCCCGACCAGATTGCGCCATTTTTCAGAACTGTCCAGGTTATCAACAACTATGATATCGGTAATACCTTCCTGATTAAGCTTTTCTAAAAAACAGCTCCCTATAAAACCCGCTCCGCCTGTAAGTATGATCATATCTGTTCTCCCCGCCCGTTTATTCTACATCCGGGATACTTCTTAATAACGCTTTTATTTTTTTCCCGTGCTTGATAAGAAGGCTTTCCGCAACCCAAAGTTTTTTAAAATCATTTGCTTCCCTCGCCGGAAAACCCATCATGGTCGTATTGTCAGGGACCTTGCCGTGAACCCCGGAATGGCCGCCGATCTTTACATTCTTTCCCAGCTTGACATGGTCGCCTACTCCAACTCCGCCGCCCATCATCGTATTGTCTCCCACTACAGTGCTGCCGGCTATCCCGCTCTGGGCTGCCATTACAACATTTTTCCCGAGCTTATCATTGTGGGCTATCTGGATCAGATTATCAAGCTTTGATCCCTCTCCTATTACGGTAGACGTGAACGTTCCCCTGTCTACACAGGTATTCGCTCCTATTTCCACATTGTCTTCGATAATAACATATCCTATCTGCGGAACTTTATACATTTGTCCGCCCATGGGAATGAACCCGAAGCCGTCAGCCCCTATGACCGTTCCGGAATGAATAATAACTTTATTTCCCAAGAGGGACTGATCATATATCGTTACATTGGGATGAAGAACCGTATTCTCCCCTATTGTAACGTTTTTTCCTATAACAGTATTCGCCTGGATAACAGTATTCGAGCCTATAGTAGTATTGTCCCCCACCACAACATTAGGTCCGAGGGTAACATTATCTCCAAGTTCAGCACTTTCAGAAACAACCACACTCGGCGCTATAGAACCCTTCGGGGGCTTTGCCAGCCCGACCATAGCGTTATATACCATAGTCATCGCTGTTTTCATATCTTTAACATATAGTATGGGCTTAGAATAATTTTCTACCTCAACTGGCGTCATCACACATGCCGCCTTAGTTTTACCTGCTTTCTGAAGGTCGTCTTCGCTGAAGGCAAAGGTCATATCCCCCTCTTTTGCGAATGTATATGAGGATAACCCTGTTATCTGGACACTCTCATCTCCGACAACTTTACCGCTAACAGATTTTGCTATTTCACCTACTGATATCATGGCCCCTCCGAATTATTTATATATTATCATTAAAAACCTTAGTTGATTGTAGCAAATGAGGGTAAAAAAAACAACCCCCGCTCTTGAAGGAGTCGGGGGTTGTTGAATATCTTTAACAGATTGCTATTAAAGACTAGTTGAAAGATTCTTGCCACCTTTGAAGGTAACAACTTTCTTCGCAGCGATCTTTATTGCTTTACCTGTCTGCGGGTTACGACCAGTTCTTGCTTTCCTTGTTTTCATCTGGAAAGTACCGAGCTCTGGAAGACGAATAACTCTGTCTTTTGCAACACCCTTGCTAAGACGACCTGAAAGAGCGTCTACAACCGCTTCATAAGCTCTTGTAGCTTCTGCCTTAGTTTCGTATCCACCAATTTTAACAACTGATTCAATAAATTCAGCTTTGTTCATGTAACACCTCCTTTGTGTTTTCAACAAATATCCTGTTACCAGTTGACTATACTAAACTTCGGATCAATTGTCAATATAATTTAGTGGTAGCAGGGGTTTCCGAATACTAAAATGATATGGGTCTTTATTTGTCGAAGATGGGGAATGATGGTGTCCCACGAAACAGAAAACACACGAAGTGCGAATCCTGAACGGGGACAACCCCGGAGGCATAAAAAGATCCCGGATATTTGCCTACGGCAAATTCCGGGATGACAAACGGTAAATTCCGGAATGACAAAGAAATGGTGTCCCCCAAGACAGACCCCGAGGGCGAAGCCCGAAGGAACCTGGACGAGGACAGTGTTGAAGCGAGCGTTCCAAATAAAACTCGTTTTGATTTGGAACTCGAGTGGAAACACGCATAGTTCC
>CAYWDJ010000060.1:0-4886 GCA_964457005.1 uncultured Planctomycetia bacterium | reverse complement strand
GTTCCAAATAAAACTCGTTTTGATTTGGAACTCGAGTGGAAACACGCATAGTTCCTTTGGGACTATGCAGTCATAAACAGATCCCGGATATTTGCCTACGGCAAATTCCGGGATGACAAACGGCAAATTCCGGGATGACAAAGAAATGGTGTCCCCGGACAGACTTGAACTGTCGCTCCCGGCTTCGGAGGCCAGTACTCTATCCAGCTGAGCTACGGGGACACCGTGATCATCAAATCTTTTTCACCGTGAAGCTGGGTTCCTTCTCTATCGCCCCCTGGGTAGCACGGTATCCAGCTGAGCTACGGGGACACACTAACTATCAATTCTTTTTCGAAGCAAAGCTGGGTTCCTTCTCTATCGCCCCCGGGGTAACACGGTATCTCTCGCTTCGCTCGAGGCTCCTTCCATATCGCCTCATTAGCGAGCACGGTGTCCAGCTAGACTATTCTTCATCGCGCTTTCTCAAAGGCTCAAGATACGCTTCGTCTATCGCTTGTACGAGACGCACGCATACTTCTTCCATTCTATCTATCCCGAACTGTGCGACATCCGATGTCGGCCTGCTGTAATAATTCCCGTTAAGATGATAGGCGATACTTATCCCAAGGCCGTAAAACCGTATCGCCTTCTGCTCTACCACGGAAATGTCCAGATACAACTGACTCTTTTCCCCGTTATCCACCATAGACACCATATCATAGCTCGATAATTCTTTTGCCATGACACTTGAAATTTTATCTTCGACACCTGTATTCCCTCTCACATTGACAAACACATTAATGGTAGCAGCATATGCTGCGAGAGAATACGCCGCAAGAAAAAATACGATACATATTATCTTAAGCTTCCGCATCTTTTCCTTTCTTCGAGTTTGATTATAAACCGCGTATCTCTACGTCAGCTACATATTCTTCCAGAATAGCTAAAAACTTCTCGAGTTCTGTTTTTGTGTATGGTTTTATATCATGATATGCGGGATCTAATGTCACTGAAGGCCTGAACTGCTGAAGACAATATTTTTTTGCACCTCTTACCACTTCTCCGATCTTGTGGAAATCCTCTTCTGCGACAATGCCCGGCACACAGGTAGTGCGAAATTCATACGGCACAGTAGTAAGCATTGTGAGCAGGATACTTTTATGCACAACCTTTCCTACATCCTCCCCGCCGGCTACCAATGAATATTTATCCAGCGATGTTTTAATATCCAATGCGATATAGTCGATCAGCCTATCTCTTAACATCTGTTCAAGAAGGCCGGGATTTGTGCCATTGGTATCTATCTTTACTTTGAGCCCAAGCCCCTTTATCTTTGCCGCAAACTCGGGGAGATCTTTATGCAGGGTAGGTTCGCCGCCCGAAATGACAACGCCTTCTAAAAGATCTTTTCTCTGTGTGATATAATCCAAGATATTCAATTCGGTACATTCAAATTTTTTGTCCGGACTTATCAGGGCAGGGTTATGACAATAAGGGCATCTGAAATTACAGCCTTGTAAAAATATTGCTGCCGCCAGATGCCCTGGATAATCAACTAGAGATAGATTCTGTAAACCTGCTACTTTCATCTACTACACATTCTTCCTTTGCTAATTTGAATGTCTGTCTGTTCTTGAATTCTTCCGTCTTCCCCTTGTTCCAGGACTGTACAGGCCTGAAAAAACCGGTTACTCTGGAAAAAACCTCTACGTTACATTTTTTGTCATTCATGCTAGAGCCTCCTTTTGCACCTGTTCTTCATCTCCGCACCCGTAAGGGCATACAAAATGTTCTCCTGGAATATACCCGTGTTCCGAACATATCGTAAAAGATGGTGAAATAGTATAATACGGCAATCTGTAATTCTGAGCTATCTTTCTAACCAGTGTTTTACACACATCGGCATCTTCTATCCTCTCTCCGAGAAATATGTGAAATACGGTTCCACCCGTATATTTTATCTGCAACTCGTCCTGATGATCAAGCGCCGCGAAAAGATCATCTGTATGTTTAACCGGCAGATTTGAAGAGTTTGTGTAATACGGTTCGTCCTCCCCCTGAGTCTCTATCCCCGGGAACTTCTTTTTATCCATTCTAGCGAGGCGATACGACGTCCCCTCAGCCGGAGAGGCCTCAAGATTATACAAGTGTCCTGTATCTTCCTGAAATTCGACCATTTTATTCCTGATATAGTCCAGTATCTCACTCGCAAACCTTGCTCCCTTTTCACTGCTTATATCTTCTTTTAGAAGATTTAAGCATCCCTCATTAACACCAATAAGACCTATTGTAGAAAAGTGATTCCCCCAATAGGTTCCGATCTTCTTCCGGATGTCCGCGAGGTAATGCTTGGAGTACGGATATAGCCCCTGTTCTGTCAACTGCTCCAGTATTTTCCTTTTCACTTCAAGAGACTCTTTAGAAATACGCAGCAGTTCGTCGAGACCCTTATAGAAAGTTTCCTTGTCCGGAGACATATACGCAAGGCGAGGAATATTGAGGGTAACTACTCCGATAGACCCGGTAAGCGGATTAGACCCAAAAAGTCCGCCCCCTCTTTTTCTGAGTTCACGGTTATCAAGACGCAGGCGGCAACACATACTCCGTGCGTCATCGGGGCTCATATCACTGTTAACAAAGTTTGAGAAATACGGGATACCGTATTTCGCGGTCATCTTCCAAAGCCCGTCCAGTTCAGGATTATCCCAGTCAAAATCTTTTGTTATGTTGTACGTAGGAATAGGAAATGTGAATATCCTGCCCTTAGCATCCCCTTCCAGCATAACCTCACAGAAAGCCTTATTAATAAGGTCAGCCTCATGCTGAAAGTCAGCATATTTTTCTTCCTTTATCTCTCCGCCTGCAATAACATTCTCATCCTTAAATGCTTTTGGAATGTTAAGATCCATTGTGATATTGGTAAACGGCGTCTGGAATCCTACACGGGTCGGCACGTTGATATTGAAAATGAATTCCTGCATATATTGTTTTATCTGAGGATAAGTAAGATTGTCGTAGCGAATATACGGGGCAAGCAGTGTGTCAAAGTTCGAGAAAGCCTGCGCACCGGCAGCCTCACCCTGGAGCGTATAGAAATAGTTGACTATCTGCCCCAACGCAACTCTGAAATGTTTAGGCGGCTTAGATTCAACCTTACCAAATGCTCCGCCGAACCCTCTAACCAAAAGGTCCTTAAGATCCCATCCACAGCAATAAACACTGATAGACCCAAGGTCATGGATATGAATGTCCCCTTCCGTATGCCGTTCGGCTATCTCCTTAGTATATATGCGGTCCAGCCAATACTTGTTGGATACCGCCGTAGAGATAAAGTTGTTCAGCCCCTGAAGAGAGTATCCCATGTTAGCGTTTTCCTTCACTCTCCAGTCTTTTTCCTGAATATAATTATCTACCATATTGACAGCGTCGTTCAACAAAATCTTGGTCTGCCTCAGTTTTGAATGCTGATCACGGTAGATAATGTAGGTCTTAGCTGTTTTGGCATGGCCATTTTCAATAAGGATCTTTTCTACCAGATCCTGTACGTTCTCAACTGTAGGGACTCTGTCTCCTTTATATAACACTTCCAAAAAGGAAATCGCCTGGCGTGTGATCTCTCTGGATTTTTCTGTATTCTCCCCGCCTACGGCCTTTGCCGCGGAAAAAATAGCGCCTTCAATCTTTTTGGGGTCAAACGGTTCAAGCCTTCCATCACGTTTTCTTATGAATTTAATGTCTGTTTCGTACATATCGTATCCTTTCTCAGTGTGGTTTATACAGTATTTTTTCTTTATTGGATTCCAGGGAACAAGTCCCAAGTAGTTTTTTTCGTTGTTAAAAGATCAGCTCGCGTTTCCGAAGACAAGTGAAAACATACCATATGTAGGGTCTAGTGTCAAGCAACACACAACATATAGTTAGTCGCGCAAAAGTTGGATTTTTAACGCTTGACCGTGAAGTCCCTAAAAATAGTGAGGGTTAAACGATTTTGTTTGAAAAGTCAGATGTAAATTCTTGAATAAACTTTTCAAGCATTGTGTTTTTCAAAATATTTCTACCGGCAAATATCTTGTCCCTCTTACGCGCTAACCCAACAAAATCAAGGAAAACATGGAGCGAGCTAGATGCGCCGCGCACAGCAGTCGCGCAGCACGCAAGCTATGAGCGAGTTGTATACGATAGCACCTGCCGAAAGCAGCCCATTAAGAGCCAAAAGCTTTTAATGGCGGAGAAGCAGAGAGTGTACGCCATGTGCTCCCAGACCCCTCTTCCATTAAGGATTATAGCATTTTCATATCCTCAAGTATACACTTTTTGTACACCTCTTCCAGATTTAATACTCAACGCCCTTCATCCTCTCTCCAAGAAAGTCAGGATTAAGATACCTATACATCCTAGTCATACTGTCAGATTTATGCCCTTTTCATACACCTTTAGAGGCTATCAGGAGAAAACAGAGAACATACAAAGAAAAAGCCCAAACCCTTGTTTATCAAGGACTTGAGCCTATTCTGCTTAATTTATGGGCGTTACAGAGAACACCCTTTTTATCGTTGGCGGAGAGGCAAGGAAAACGGCCAAAGGCCGAATCCCCGAGCTATCCAAACACGGATGAGGAGTATATTTAGAGATTGCTTCGTCGCTTCGCTCCTCGCAATGACGGCAATATCTAAATCTATGACGAAGAAGTGTTCTGCAAGCTGGGTGTTCGATGAGCACGTTTTGGGCACACAGTTGTAACACTCAGAGAATTAGGTATTGTGTCCTCGAAACTATGCGAAACCTCTTCAGTGCTGAAACTAAAAACCCCGTGATAATATACCCCATCACAGAAAAACACAGTTACAAAAACATCAGCATTGTTCCCTGGTCATCATATGCGATTAAATAGGGAGATTAAATAG
>CAYWDJ010000059.1:0-9322 GCA_964457005.1 uncultured Planctomycetia bacterium | reverse complement strand
GTATAAACATGTATTTTATGTTACGGTGTCGACGGGCATAGGCACGGCTGTCATTATTAACGGCAAGATATTTCATGGCAAGAACGGCATGGCGGGTGAAGGAGGCCATGTTACGATCAATTATGACGAAAAGAGTGGTAAATGCGGCTGTGGTAACGTGGGATGTATAGAATCACTTGCTTCGGGTCCGTATACGGTTAAAAGGGTTATTAATAAATTAAGAAAAAACCCTCGCCTTAAAAGTGCCATACCTGACATGGCTGATGGCGACGCTAAGAATATCACAATGGTAACGATTGGAGAGGCGGCGAGAGAGGGAGACAGGCTGGCTCTCGAAGTTATCAAGGAACAGGGGCGGCTTTTAGGCATTTGGCTGGGCAGCATGATAAGCGTACTTGATCCCGAGATCATAGTCATAGGCGGAGGGGTGTCTCTTCTCGGGAATATGCTTTTTAAGGAAATAAGAAAAAGCACGGTTGAACATACTATCAATATTTTTGCCAAGAAAACGCCAATAGTTCCCGCGAAGCTGAAAAGGGATGTTGGGATCTTCGGCGCAGCCAGTGTGCTTTTAAAACGGTAATACAATTCATATGAAGAACCCCAGGTGTATAGCAACCGCGAGTGACGCAAATTATTTTCCCGGGCTTCTTGCTCTTCTGAACAGCCTCAAAAAAACCAATCCGCAGATACCCGTCACAGTTCTTGATGGCGGACTTACCCGAGAGCAGGTCCAGAGCATTTCCCGGCATGCTGAGATTGTGCGCAAGAACCCGTTTATTGAACTTGAAAATAAGGGAAAATTTGCTTATCTTGGGAATACTACGCTTTTGAAATTCGAAGTTTCAGAACTCGACTATGAACAAGTGCTTTATCTTGATGCCGACATGGTGGTTCTTGAGAATCTGGATATTCTGTTTGGTGTTCCGGAAGGTAAGGTGGGCGTAGTCAGCGAAGTCAACGCTCTCAAAAATATGTTTCGGGTTCAGCACAGGGAGCTTGTAAGGAATAAAATTAATGCTGAGTGGAATATGCCCGGGTTCAATGCCGGGCTGTTTTGTTTGAGGACTGAGGAACATAGAGATCTGAAGGATAGGGCGTTGAGCCTTATAGGGATGTTCGGGGAAGAAGTTTTTTCCAAGACAAAGTGTCAGCAGATTCTCAACCTGATCTTTAGCGGGAAAACGTATAACTTTCCCCGGAGATATAATTTTTCGCCTTTTTATGACAATGAAAAAGAGCACCCCCCGGCCATTATTCATTATCTGACGGAATGTAAGCCCTGGCACACAGATTATCCGGAAGGACATTTTTATCAGGCTTTCAGGGATAACATATCAGAAACAGACTATCCGGACATAACAAAAATAGACCTTGAGAGAGAAAAATATATCAAAAAATAATTGTCTGGAGGTATAATGTACGTATTATGAAATTCAAGCAGGCAGCACTTATTCTTATGAGTTTTTTCGTTATGGTTTCTTCAACCGCCAGCGCGGACGAACTGTTCTCAACCCCCGAAAGTAAAGAAAAATTCCTTAAACAAATATCCGTCATGGTAGGACGCGCGTGGAAAGAGTGGCAGGATGCGGTAGTAATTAACGATATTGATGTTCAGGGATCTAATGGGGAGCTTCGTCCCGGGGATATGGCTGAGCCTGTCTTGACCGCCTCCAGCATGATGGCCTCGTACAAACGAAAGGGCAAGGGGCAGGACTGTATTGATTGCGTTAAGGCGGCCACAGAAGCCCTGGAGCATGGCATGAGATCCTGGCAAAGGGGTTACCAGAACAGGGATATTCTTTTTCCTCAGGGCGCGTCATGTACGTATACTATGCCGCCTTCTAATAATGTTCCCGTTTCTTTGGCTGCAGGAAAGTCAACAGGTGACAGAGAGATGACAGCGGAAGCCCTATTCTCTTTCATGATATACAGGGTTCCAAATAAGAATGAAGATATAAAGGACATGTTTCGTGTAATTTCCAAGGCTTTTGCCGATTCCTTTGAAAGGTGGAAAAGGAGCTGTTCAATAGTAGATATCCTGGCATCAGGCGGGATCGCCCCTCAGCCAGCTCCCATGGGTACCGGCCCCGGTCCCGTAAGGGGAGCCAAGGGTAATGGGGGGAAGCTGGTAGGTTCCTATGTTACCTCCGAGATGCTGTATTTCAAAATGAGGGCAAACCTTTCTTGAATATTTAACCGCTCTATGCTATAAAGGGAAGGGTTCCGAGACTTACAGGTACAATTTTTAATTCCAATTTTGGATTTTTCATCTTTAATTTTTCATTTAAAACATGTCATATCAAGTACTAGCACAAAAATACAGGCCACAGACATTTGATGATGTTATTGGGCAAGAAGCCGCGACAAGGACTCTCAAGAATTCAATAAAGAGCGGGAGGCTTGCCAATGCGTATATTTTCTGCGGACCGAGAGGTACGGGAAAGACTTCCGTAGCGAGACTGTTATCAAAAACACTTAATTGCGAACAGCCTCCGGAGAAAGCGCCCTGTAATAAATGCGATTCCTGCCGTGAGATATCTGCCGGAAGCAATATCGATGTTCTTGAAATAGATGGAGCATCTAACCGCGGGATAGACGAGATACGGGCCCTCCGGGAGAACGTAAAATTCTCTCCTTCCAAAGGAAAATACAAGATCTACATAATAGATGAAGTTCATATGCTTACAACGGAAGCTTTCAATGCTCTTCTTAAAACATTGGAAGAACCGCCGTCACATGTAAAATTCCTATTTGCCACAACGGAAGCGCATAAAGTTCTTCCTACGATAATGTCTAGGTGCCAGAGATTTGACTTCAAAAAGATACCGCCCAAGATGATACTGAGTAGATTGGACGCTATTTGTAATCTTGAGAAGATAGATCTTGATGAGAAAGCAGCGATCCTTATCGCCCGGTCGGCAGACGGCAGTTTGCGGGACGCTCTCGTCGTTCTGGACCAGATGGTATCTTTTTCCGGAAACAAGGTTGTTGCTGACGATGTTGTTGAGCTTTTAGGGATGGTTCATAAGGACAAGATGTTCGAGCTGTCAGATGCCCTTATCGGCCGTGATACTAAAAGTGTGGCCCTTGTGGTCGATGAACTCATAAATAACGGCAAAGACCCGGTGTATATAGCAAACAGCCTTATTAATCACTTTAGAGATCTTATGATCATTAAGTCAGCAGGAACACCTACGGCAGACATGGCTTTTACTCCCGAAGAAATGGAACGCATAAACGTGCAGATCGCAGGGGTTTCTCTCGAAGATATTCTTTATGTCCTTCAAAATTTATCGCATTGTATAATTCTCATGAAGACCGCTATGTTCGCGCGCGCGCCGCTTGAAATAACTCTTATCCGCCTGGCAAAAAGGGCGGATGCTTTGTCTGTTGCTGAAATACTTAAGAAGCTGGAGAATGTACAGCATGTCAGCAGTGCAGCTCCGGAAGTTCCCCGGCGTGAAGCAGCGCCTGCTGCGAGGCCGGCAGAAAAGAAGGCTCCTGAAATGATGAAGAAGAGCCCCGTTCTTAGTGAGAGGATAGAGGTTGAATCTGACGGGAACAATGCACTTGGTTCGGGCGAATTCTCGTCCATTCAGCAGCACTGGAAATCAGTTCTGCATTATGTAAAAAGTAAAAAGATGTCGGTGTACACATTCTTGAATACGGCTAAGCCTGTTGAGTTTGGGGCGAACAAGGTTGTCATAGGTTTTGGTAAAGAATATGCGTTTAACAAAGAAGTTGTAGAGGCGGACATCAATAAAGGCGTTATTGAAGAAGCTGTTAACAAGGTAACCGGGAATACTCCAAGATTGGAGTTTGTTATGATGGATTCTCTTGGAGAAGGAGAGTCAGAAGGCAATAGTGAAGAGGCCAAGGCAAAACAAACCCAGGCGAAGGAAGCGATGAAACCGGTTATAGAGGATGCTATGGATGTTTTTGGCGGACATGTTGTAAGGGATACGACAGGGGATTCCATATAATGAAAGGGCTTCCAAGATCGATGGTACGCCTTATCGAAGAATTTGCTAAAATGCCGGGCATTGGCCCGCGTTCAGCCGAGAGGCTAACCTTCCACATATTACAAACATCAAGAGGAGAAACTGATTCCCTTATCCAATATCTGAAAGAGGTTAAGGATAAGGTCAGTTTTTGTAAGACATGCAATAACCTTAGCGAAGAAGAGGAGTGCTATATATGCTCCGATCCGTCTAGAGATAACAGCAGGATATGTGTCGTTGAGGGTCCCAGCGGTGTTATAGCTATGGAAAAAAGCGGGATACATCATGGCGTATATCATGTTCTTTTGGGTGAATTATCGCCTATCGAGGGAGTTGGCCCGGAAGAGCTAAAAATAGACGAACTTGTTCAAAGGGTAAAAAAGGGGGGAGTAGAGGAGATAATTATAGCCACGGACTTCACCCAGGAAGGCGAGACTACGGCGCTATATCTTGATGAACTGCTGAAAAAATCCAAATGTAAAGTTACAAGATTAGCGAGAGGGGTGCCTGTCGGGGCCAGTTTGCAGTTCGCTGATATGGCGACGATACAGAGGGCATTTGAAGAGCGCAGGGGAGTCTAGTTAGGATGCGATGTCTTACTTGACACTTTTGACATTATCATTATACTATATTTAAGCATAAAGAATTTTAATGATTAAAAAGGAAGCAATAAAGCACCTGTTTTTAAGGAGGTATCTATGAGTGTCATTGAAGCTGTAAAAAAGGGTTTTGGCCTTGCCGCCAAGCTCATGAATGTTGTACTAATCTTTTTTGTTTTTAACGTTGTGATAGGCTTGATCAGCCTTCCTCTGGCGAATCCGGCAAGAGCCGGGAATCCCGGGATAGTGGTTGTGAGCATAATATCAAGCATTGTATTTTTTCTGATGTTCATCTTCCTCCAGGGCGGTGCTCTTGGGATGGTAAAAGACCAGATTAAGACAGCTGCTTCAAGTATGGGCAGTTTTGTCGAGTATGGCAAAAAGTTCTATCTGCGTATTCTTGCACTTCTCGTTATATACATCCTTATAGCCATAGGAGTGGTTCTTGTGCTTAGCTTGACGAGTGCCGGGATCCTGTTGATAGGGGACAATATTATAACCAGAAGTATAGTGGCAACACTCGTTACCGTTATAGCTGTTGCCGCGATAACATTTCTTATCTATCCAATATATTCTATCATAGCCGACGATACAACTGCTGTCAGTGCGCTGAAGAAGGGTATCGTTGCAGCAAAGGCGAATTTTTGGAAGACGTTTGGTCTGTTCATTGTGCTTCTTCTCGTAAGTCTTGTTATATCCCTTGCCATTGGTTTCATTATCGGTGTAATTACAATACCGTTTTCGGTTAATATCAGCCAGATTGTAATAGCTGTAGTTAACGCGGCGGTGCAGTCTTACATTCCGGTAGTTATGATGGGCGCTTTTATGAGCTTCTATCTTGCTCTTGGTGGCGCTGCTCCTCAGCAGGTTCCGACGGCTGAAGGCGAAGGAATGTAATTGCAATAGCACTAATTAGTTCTTTAAAAAGGCGGGCTTAAAAGGTCCGTCTTTTTTTGTTATTTTTAGAGAAAACCCCTCAAGGCGATTGTCACACGAAGGGGGATCCTTGTAAGTGGAAATAAGTTTTACATCTAAAAAAAGGGGAAAATAATATGCAAGAAAACCCCTTAACATCTCAGCCCTCTTGTGTTACAATAAAACACTTCAAAATGAGTTTTAAGAGGATTAGAACGATTTTCCCAATAATAATAGTTAAATTCAGGAGGTAGTACCAATGGAACGTAAACTTGTCCCATATGATGGAAATAGCGCGGTTGCTCATGTTGCCCACGCGACAAATGAGGTCATCGCTATATATCCGATAACACCATCTTCAGGTATGGGGGAGATATCAGATGAAAAATCAGCCCGCGGAGAAAAGAATATATGGGGAACTATCCCTTCTGTTGTTGAGCTTCAGTCCGAAGGCGGCGCTTCCGGAGCAGTTCATGGAGCACTTTGTGCCGGAGCTCTGACCACGACTTTTACCGCCAGCCAGGGCTTGCTGCTAATGATACCTAATATGTATAAGATAGCCGGAGAATTGACTCCTACGGTTTTTCATATCGCCGCTCGCTCTATCGCTTGTCAGGCGCTTTCGATCTTTGGTGATCATTCTGACGTTATGGCTGCGAGAGCTACCGGATGGGCGTTTCTTGCCTCCTCAAGCGTACAGGAAGCCATGGATATGGCCCTTATCTCACAGGCTGCTACACTTGAAGCAAGAGTTCCTTTTCTTCATTATTTTGAAGGGTTCAGGGTGTCTCACGAAATACAGAAGATAGAAGAGCTCACTTATGATGACATGAGAACTATGATTCCATCTGACCTTGTTAGAGCTCACAGAGCAAGAGGATTGAATCCTGAACATCCTACTATAAAGGGTACTTCACAGAATCCGGATGTATATTTCCAGGGCAGAGAATCGGTTAACAAGTATTACGACGCATGTCCCGCTATCGTACAGAACGTCATGGATAAGTTCGCTAAACTGACAGGACGTCAGTACAAGCTTTTTGATTACATCGGTGCCGCTGATGCGGAAAAGGTTGTGATCATAATGGGTGCAGGCGGAGAAGCGGTTCATGAGACAGTTGATTATCTGAATGCACAGGGCGAAAAGGTGGGGGTACTTAAAGTACGCCTTTTCCGTCCGTTCGATGTTAAGTCTTTTATGGCAGCCCTTCCAAAAACAGTTAAATCAATATCAGTTCTCGACAGGACAAAAGAGCCGGGAAGCCTTGGTGAACCGCTCTATGAAGATGTCAGGACAGCTATAGGTGAAGCGATGTCAGAAGGACTCGTTTCTTTTAAAGACTATCCAAAGATAGTCGGGGGAAGATATGGTCTTGGTTCAGCAGAGTTCACGCCGGCGATGATAAAGGCGGTATTTGATAACCTCGAACAGGACAAACCAAAGAGTCATTTCACGGTCGGTATTAATGATGATGTTACGGGTTCAAGCCTTAGCTTTGATCCGGCATTTTCAGCGGAAAGCGAAGACACGTACAGGGCTATGTTCTATGGCCTGGGTGCAGACGGTACCGTAGGTGCCAACAAGAACTCGATCAAGATAATAGCTGAAAAAACAGACAAGAACGCACAGGGATATTTTGTGTATGACTCCAAGAAGGCGGGAGCCGTTACGATATCACATCTTCGTTTCGGCAAAAAACCTATCAGGAGCCCATATCTTATTTCAACCGCGGATTTTCTTGCATGCCATAACTTCTCATTTCTTGCAAAATATGACATGTTGAAGAACATTAAGGAGGGGGGTACATTCCTCATCACTTCCATGCATGGAAAGGACGAGGTCTGGAGCCATATGCCGGTTAAAGTCCAGAAGCAGATAATAGACAAGAAGCTTAAGCTCTACATTATCGATGCTGTAAAGATCGCAGAGGACATTGGACTTGGCGGACGTATCAACGTTATAATGCAGACAGCCTTCTTTAAAATATCACAGGTTATCGACGAAAAGGTCGCGCTTGATTCTATCAAAGAAGCTATCAAGAAAACGTATGGTAAAAAAGGCGACAAGGTAGTCGACATGAACGTTAGGGCAGTTGATATCGCCCTCGACAGCATAGAAGAAGTAGAGGTTCCAACAACTACTTCAGGGGAAGAGCTATCCGCTTCAACAGTTCCTGCAGATGCTCCTGAGTTTGTTAAGGAGACTACGAGCAAGATCATGTCGGGTGAAGGTGATAAGGTTGCAGTCTCCGAGATGCCGGCAGATGGTACATGGCCGACAGCTACCACACAATATGAAAAGAGGAATATTGCTCTTAATATTCCCGTATGGAATACGGATACATGTATACAGTGTGGTAAATGTGTTATGATTTGCCCTCATGCTGTTATTCGCGCGAAGAAATATGATAAGGTTCTTCTTTCTGATGCGCCTGAGACATTCAAGCACACAGAAGTAAAGCCTAAGCCTGTAGATGGTACGGCATATACTCTCCAGATTGCTCCGGAAGATTGTACTGGTTGCGGAGCGTGTGTAGATAACTGTCCGATGAAGGCCAAAGAAGCTATCAAGATGGAGTTTCAGGAGCCTTTGAGAGAGCAGGAAGTTAAGAACTGGGAGTTCTTCCTGAGTCTTCCTGAAACAGATCCTGCCACATACAATAGGGAAACCATGAACGGAATACAGTTCGTTAAGCCGCTTTTTGAGTTTTCAGGGGCTTGCGCCGGTTGTGGTGAAACGTCTTACGTTAAACTTCTCACACAGCTTTTTGGGGACAGGGCGATAATAGCTAATGCGACGGGATGTTCGTCCATTTATGGAGGAAACCTGCCAACGACACCGTATTGTAAGCGTGCCGACGGAAGAGGTCCTGCATGGAACAACTCGCTGTTTGAAGACAATGCCGAGATTGCTTACGGCATGCGTCTTACAGCTGATAAATATACTGAATACGCAAATGAGCTTGCCGACAAGATCCTTGCCTCTGCCAAGTGCGATAGTGCTATAATGACGCTTCTTAAAGAAGCTAAGGCAGCTGACCAGAGCACGCAGGACGGGATCGAGGCACAGCGCGCGAAAGTGATCGAGCTTAAGAAGGCACTTGGAAAATGTGATAGTGAAGATTGCAAAGAGCTTGAAAGTGTCGCTGACTACCTGATCAAAAGATCTGTGTGGGCAGTCGGTGGTGACGGATGGGCCTACGATATCGGGTACGGCGGACTGGACCATGTCTTGGCGTCCGGCAAGAATGTCAACGTTCTTGTCCTTGATACAGAGGTTTATTCAAATACTGGGGGACAGGCTTCTAAGGCGACACCTATGGGAGCGGTAGCAAAATTTGCAGCCAGTGGTAAACCGATAGGGAAAAAGGATTTGGGGCTAATGGCGATGAGTTATGGATATGTTTATGTTGCCAAGGTAGCTATGGGAGCCAACCCTATGCAGGTACTCAAGGCTTTTAAGGAAGCCGAGGCATATGACGGTCCATCTCTGATCATGGCATATTCGCATTGTATCGCTCATGGTATTAACATGACAAAAGGATATAGCGAACAGAAAAAAGCCGTGGATTGTGGACACTGGCCGCTTTTCAGGTACAATCCAGCGCTTGCAGCGGACTGTAAGAACCCTCTTACTCTTGAAAGTAAAGAGCCGAGCATATCTCTTGCAGAATATGTGTACGGGGAGAACAGATATAATGTTCTTAAGAAGGTAAATCCTGAAAGATCCAAAGAGCTTATTGAGCACGCTCAGAAGTTGGTGAAGGACCATTATGCGTTGTATAAATATCTTTCAGAAAGACA
>CAYWDJ010000058.1:0-9373 GCA_964457005.1 uncultured Planctomycetia bacterium | reverse complement strand
AACGAGCTTACAAAACTTACGGGAGTAGCGTTTGAAACACTCGATTCTAAAGATCTTGAAATGAAACTTCCCTCCGCGGATCCGTCCTTGAGACTGCAGATCATGGAGATTAGGAAGGCCCAGGCTGAGGCCATACTGGATATGTATTTTTATAATCAGGCGTTTTCTTTTGATCTCAGTTTTCTTGTTACGGAACTGGGTTCAAGCTCACGTGAGCTTTTTACCGGTGACAGATACATGGGTTTCGGGCTTACGGTTTATGAGGATATATTGAACACTTTTGATATTTCGACCAGCGGATTTACGTTTAGGCAGAAAGACGCTATTGTAGAGAAATGGGAGAATGAGATACAGAAAGAAAGAACAAGGCTTTACAGTCAGAGGGTCACCAACGAAGCGAACCTCCGGGAATCCAGAAACAGGGTGCGTGCCGCGATAAAGGACCTGCAGGACAATATGAAAGAACTGGTAAGGCGCGCTACCAGGCAGGAAGATCTCAGAAGGGTCACCCCGTATAAGCTGTCATCGAAAAAAGCCGAGATATACGACGCTCTTGTTGTTCTAAGGGCGGCGCTTAACAACTATTCACACTCTTTAACTGACAACGATTACGTAAGTAATCTGGGAGCCATTCTTGGAGGCACCGCTCCGGAGTCCAGGATAGAAGCCAGGAGACTTGATAAGAGGATCAACGTGGATGAGATCTGGAGGAACCTTTTTGGGGAAACGTTCAACACGTACTGGACGGGGTCTCTCGTCTGGACCAGGGGGAACAGCAGGCATGACGCCCGGGAAAAATCCCAGAATATTGACGGGAATATTGCCGATTGGCTGAGCTGTTTTGATTATAATGCGTCTACGGGACAGTATGAAATTAAACCGGAGTATCAAACCGGCGGAGTAATAGAGGCAGATCTTAACGGTATTCTTGGAGAGATAAACGGTGTCATAGATCTTGAAGAGCAGTATACGGAAGATAGGTCCGTAAAGGCCGATCAGAAGGTCGTTTCGACAATGCAGATAGACGGTATGCAGGATATTGAAAGGTGGATGAATGAAGCCAGGGATGTACAGGCTGCTGAATCCAGGATAAATATGGCTGTTCTTGACGACATTAGAGAGACAATATCCTTTGATGCCGAGTATGAGTCAGCTTACCTTTCAGTTCAAAGTTACAGGGCACAGATAGCCAGGGTAAAGAGCGCTATTGATTTCGAGAAAACTAACCCGATGAGTAAGTTTGACGACAGCGCGATGGAGCAGATATCGAATATGGAAGCCCTTCTAAGGTCGAGTGAGACCGGCCTTGAGAAAATGGAAGTAAAGCTTGCCGAGATAAAAGGGCAGCTTATAGCCCAGATGATAGCGCAACCGGGCATTAGATTTTCCCGTCCGTCCAGGACCGGAGAAAAAGATTTCTTGGATGGCGAGGACATAAGCAGTCTTTCTGACACTGATTTTAATACGCTTCTCGAGAAATACAGGGCAGAACATCCGGCGCTTAAAGAAACCTCTGCTGAACTTAAAAAGGCGATGAATTCATATTACTGGGAAAAAGTCAGATCACACATACTGGTCCCGGAATCTCTAACGGCGGGTATTACAAAAGACAGTAACGGCGGACTTTCAGGCGGATTCAAGGCTACATGGATAATTTATGATTTCGGTGAACAGAGAGCGGAGCTTTTGGAGAGATTTATCGTGGCAAAGAAGGCGCAGACGAAAGAGGATGAGCGCATGCGCTTGATACTGCAGTCTCTTGAGAATGACAGGGTTATTATAAAGCAAAGACGGAAACTTGCTGAAAGCTCTTTTGCCGAACTGCAGAGAGCTACAACTAGCCTTAACAGGACACTGGCAAGGTATAGAAAACTGGGTCCGAATGCCGATGTGGTTGTGGCAGCGGAACAGAGGTGGATGCATTTTTATGAAAAATGGCGAGTTAACGCGACTGAGCTTTATAAGAGTACGGCTATTGTTGCCGAAACACTTCAATTCCTGGGGTTGGAGCTTCCGATTACAGAGTCTTTGCCGCCTGCAACAGCCGAGGCAAAAGACGCCCAGATCGTGAGTGTATCGCCTAAGGCCGCGATAGCGACCGAGGCCGCTCCGGTTGAGACAAAGGCCCGCGTAATAACCATGCCTGAGCGGGCGGAACTCGCGGGGCTTGAAAATGATAAGTACTTCCGCGCGGCGGTGGGTGATGTTCTTCTGAAGCTTGCCCCCACCAAGGACGAAAATGTTATGAAGAACATGAAAGGTGAGGCGTGGTATAAACTTTTCGCGGATCTTTGCAGGGTTCATCGTTTTAAGACAAAAGAAGAAGCGACTGAACATATTGCTACTATGGCTGAGTGGACCTACGACATAGTTGACAGGTACAAACTATTATACGAGGACGCGGTTGAAACGGAAGATCATAAAAAGCTTAAGGATATGTTCCCTGACTCTATGGGTACATTTTTCTATCCGCTTACAACACCTATGGTTTCAGGTAAGATCAACCATTCCACAAAAGGTTCGTACCCCTATTTGTTCAATGTGCTCGGCCTTATTGACTATATGGCGGGTTTTGAAAGGGATAGGAAATATACCTATGGCGAAAGCGAGACGGCTGTAAAAGCTAAAGGCATGGCTTTTATCCAGGACATGTTCAACACGTTCGGCGGGGACAAGAACGACGACTATCTGGACCTTGATATCTTTGTGAAAAGCGAGATAAACAGGATAGGTACCGGCCATGATGAAGACGATATTACAAGGGGCCGCAGGGCCATCGCTACTCTTCTTGAACCTATTATGGATCCGGAAGGTAAGAAAAATACGGTTTATAATGTCAATAGCCGCAGTCAGTCGCGCGTAGTGGACGCTCTTTACGGGTATATGTGGAGAGCGAATATCTCAGCTAAGGATATGCAGAGTGAGGTTCCCAGGCTGAACATGATTAAGAAGGTATCCGATATTCACTTTGTTCCAGCTTCAGATAGTAAAGATTTTCTTGCGAAAGATGAGGCGGGGTATCTAAATTGGCTCCTTAAGAAACAGAGAGAAGCTGCCGCGAATAATGATGTTGAAGGAATAGCTCGTTATGAAAATTTTAGCAGAATGGAAACTGGAGTGCTTGTAGATGTTATAAGCATGGACCAGATGCTCAAGCTGTACGACGGGCTTCTTTCCGGATATGCCGAGGAGAGGAAAGAACTCGGACTTGAACCAAGGCCAATGTCCGACACCGAAATGGCTGAAGCTCTGCAGGTAATAGGCTATATCGCTACCGGGATGAGAGAAGAACCAGGGAATCTGGGGACGCCGTTCAAGTCTGAATATGAGCAGCCTGTTTGGGACGCATTGTCATTGTATTTCCAGAGGATAATACCCACAAAGAACGGTTGGGTCAAGTTTCACCCTGAAAGCTGGGACACTCCTATAGAGGTGGCCACGATAGACAGGAAGGCCGGCGAGGTTCACATAAGGTATACGAATGACCATCCTGACAAGATGAACAGGGGAAGCATTTTCATAAAGGATCTTAAGACAGGGCTCCTTTTGAGACAGGAAAATGTGAAGATAAAGATGGTCGATCCGGAGACAGGAGATACGATCACATTTTACGGCAGAAAAATATTTTCCGAGCATGACGATGAAAACAGGCCTACAAAAATAAAGACACGTATAGACATAGACGGGAAAGAATACACCATTGAGATACTTAAGATACTCAGGTTTCATCCTGATACGGAAATACCCAAGGAAGAGATCCGTACCCAGCCGTACCAGACGGGTGAAGAGAGAGGTAATGAATGGTGGAATAACCTTCCGCTTTTAAAGAATAACTGGTGGAAAACATTGCCTAAGAGGAAACTTCCTCTTAATCCGATAACTCCCGGAGAAGCTCCGGGAGTAACCCCCGGAGTCATTCAGGGCGCTACAGGCATAGGGGTTCCCTCGGATGGATTTATGGACACGGTTATCGTCAAGCTTAAAGAAATGACGGGTGTGAAACAAACGGTGATCATTAAGGAAACAAGCATGGCTCAGACAGATGCTCCTGCGCCGGCTAAGGTAGAGAAAATAGATGTCGAGACAGAAGTGACGCCTGAAGTAATGACGGTATTCCAGAAAGCAGGCAACCTAGAGGCTGATTTCTCGGATACGAATAGAGTAAATACCTACGATGTGGTACTTGGACAGGCAACAGACCTGACTGGCAAGGACATGGTCCTTGGTTTTACTCCTCCAAAAGCGTTCCTTGGTAAAAGCTGGAAGCCGAGTTATGTAAGGATGGAGTATGTGTCTGTTGACGCCAGGGGTAATGAAGTTAAGTATTTCGGGTCGGTACATAATGTTATGACAACAGGGCGTACCGTGCAGTACAGGCTGAGGGACGACCTTGCAAAAGCTCCGGAAGATTTTAACAAGACAAAAGTCAAGAAAGTCATAGTACATTTTACATATAATGGTGATGCGAAATGCGCCGAAGCCATACAGGATATAACTGTCTCGGCGGCCGAGCCTGAAGTTGTTACGGTTAATATGGATTTCCAGAATGTGCGTAATTTCAGGATGTGGGGCCCGGACGGTAAGCTCGGATTCGATATTGAGCAAGGTTCGGTTGTAAACAACAGGGATGCTATGCTCGCTAGGTTCAAGGACCTTAAGGCTAAAGGATACGACACGATAAGGGTGAATGCCGGTAAGACCGACAGATTCAGCGAAAAAGATTTTGACGCTCTTGTCGCTATAGCCGGAGAGGCCGGAGTAAAACTTGAAGTTATTATTGCTGACTGTGTGCTTCTTGCTAACGGTGAAATGCCGTGGCAGGGGACTTTGGCCAGAGCCAAACTTCTTATTGCGAAACACGGGGCCAAGGACTACATTGTATGGAGCATTAACGAGCCTGAACATTTGGGCCCGATGCACCAGAAAAGGTTTCCGCACCCGAAACTTTCAAACCAGGAAATAATAGACAGAATAAAGGATATAAACCTGCTTCTTGCACCGCATGGCAAAATAGTCAGGGTTGGTGTGACCATTACCGAAATACAGTTTGCCGTTGATATGCTTGAGGCTGTGGGCAAGGATAAGGTGGAACTCGATCTGCACGCGTATGTTGGTAATTCCGAGAGGAACATGGAAGACTATATTGATCTTCTTGACCAGTATCTGGCGTCTCTTCCCGTAGGGGTGAAGGTATATATAGAGGAATGGAATGCCAGGCACACCGATGGCGCTAAGCTCCTTAAGTACCTTATGACAAATGATAGGGTCATAGGCGGAGGTCCGTGGATAAACATAGGGCCTAACGGAGAGGTTCCGGGTAATGACAGCAAGACCATAACGGTACTTCCAAAGATAAACAGCTATGACAATACCGTTGCCGATATCAAGGCAAACGGCGAAAGTGAAGTGCTTGGTACGGGGGTTGCTCCCGGAACGGAAGTCACACTGGATGTCAAGCCCGCGGCCGGTGTCGATACCAGGTCCCTTCTGGTCCGCAGTACCCAGGCTAGAGGTGTGCCTCTTGCGGCTATTCAGGGCGGCAGGAATTGGAGGGTCGAGAGAAATATTAAGGGCCTTCCTATCCGTTCAACGAATATCGATACAAAAGAGGTTATGACATTTTCCTATAATGATTCGAATAACCCGTCTACAAGGTATTCAAAGAGTTCAAAGACAGGCCAGGTATTTGTAGACAGGGTACAGGGAGAGGAGATCAGGGGCAGGATATACATCGATGAAGATAATACCGTTCTCATTAGACAGATAACGGATGTCAAAGCCGATGAGACCAACACATCAAGTAAGAGCGATGAAGGAAAGATAGTATATGAATTTGGGACCAACTCCAAGGGAGAATTCTATACAAAGCATGGAGTGGCGTCTCCTGAGGTAGCTAATAGAAAAGTGAAAATAGGAGATATCTTTGTAGCGCCAAGAAAGGGTAAGCCTTCTACACGTAAGGTTATAGGCGTAGATATATCTGACGGCACGGTTCTCAACGAGCTTAATGAAGGAATAATTTACAAGTTCGCCGTAGAGGGTAAGTGGCATTATACTTTTCACGGACCTTTCTCTCCGTATGTTGAAAAAGGCCAGGTACAGCAGAACGATGTTTTTGTGTCTCCGGGTAAAGACGCGGAAACCACAAAGATGGTGACGGGTATAGATCTTAATCATGGACAAAAGTTCGGAATAGAACAGGTCATCTACCGTTTTGGCAGGAACAGTAAAGGGCAGTTCTGCGTCCAGCATGGTCCGCAGTCTCCTGAAGTAATGCAGAACAAAGCCGATGTCGGGGATATATTCGTGTCCAGAGATAAGGCCGCGCCTAAACTTAAGCAGATAAAAGGCCCGAAGGTAACTGATGAAGGAAGCGTTGTCGACGAAGGTAAAGAAGAAATCGTTAAATATTTCGCGATAAAGGGCGGAGAGCTTTATGCCGAATATGGGCCCGCGTCGCCTGACGTTAAAGCAAAGAGAGCTAATGTGGGAGATGTTTATGTTACCGATCCGGGGAAGACTTTTACTAAAAGGAAGGTAGCAGGGCTCAGGGTCAGGGATGGAAAGGTTTCCGGGAAAGAGAGCCTTATCTATGCTTACGCCCAGGACGCGTCGGGAAGATTTTATGTTATGCATGGTCCTTCTTCTCCGGAAGTAAGGAGCGGAAAAGCCGAGGTGGGGGATGTTTTTGTGTCCCTTTCTAAGGACAAAGACGCGACTATTAAGATGGTAGGCATTATTGTAAAAGACGGAAAGTTGATTTCCAGGGCTACCGGCAAAAAATACAGATTTAATAGAGGAGACATAGCATACGTATTCGGTAAAAACGCAAAGGGCGAGTTCTGTGTAGCGCACGGCCCGAAATCTCCTCAGGTTATCGCAGGTAAGGCCCAGGTTGGAGACGTATTTATATCTCCAAGCGCTGATGTTCCGGCAACGCGGCAGGTATCCGGTGTGACTGTTAATGAGGACGGCACTGCAAGCGGCACCGAAAGTATACGAAAGTATTTTGCCGTGAGCAAAGACGGTCTTTTCTACACAGAACACGGACCGGCCTCCGTAGAAGTGAAGATGTCCAGGCAGAGAATAGCCAAACCACTCGACGCCATTAACGCTAGGCTTGCACAGATAGTAACGGAACTTAAGTCTCTTGACGAGAGCCTGAAACAAGCTAAGGAGGATGCGGCCAGACGAAGCATTAACAGCAATATAGCCAGGCTTAACTCTGAGCAGAAAAAACTTAAGATAGATAAGGCTACGCTGGAGAGAACTGTTCTTAATGTAGGGGATGTATTTGTTTCAGCTACAAAAGACGCGCCGGCCTTTAAGCAGGTAAGCGGTGTCCAGGTAAGGAACGGCCAGGTCCGTAACAAAAAAGGCCGGACGGAACAGGAGATGTACCGTTTCGCCGAAAGAAAGATGCCGGACGGAACAGTGGAATACTACACCCAGCATGGCTCGGGTTCTCCTGAAGTGATCGACAGAAAGGTCAAAAATGGAGATATGTTCGTATCACTTTACAAGGGTGCAAGGCCTTCACGCCAGGTCAGGAATGTCACCATAAACAACAGGGGTGAACTTGCAGGTATTGAGAATGAAGAAGTCATAAGGTTTTTTAGGGGTTTCTCATTTGAGGAAGTCATAAGTATAGTCGAAGAAGACGGCGTAGAAAAAGAAGTCCTTGAGGCCCAGCAGGCTACCGTTCAGGAAGGCGGAGACAATTACATTATAAATATCCCTGACGGAACGCCGTCGGGAAGGCTTAATCGTTTTTATGGCACACAGGAAAGTGATACTTCAATAAGCGTCAAGTTTGAAGGAATTTGGGACGCGGAAAAGAGGCAATTTTCTTTTGTAGAGCCGGTCGAAAAGTTCAAGAAAACAGTTACCCGGTATGACAAGGATGGTAATGTCACTACCGATTACGATAAAGTGGTTAGAGTCGGTGTTACTTCTACAACCCTTGCAAGTTACAAAACATATAAGGGCAGGGTAGATGGAATAAGTCAGATAATCGAACCGAAGTATGTAACTCAGAAAGACGGGACAGAGGTATTGATGTCAGGCAAAGATTCCATGGAGATACTAAGCTATCTGCAGGAGATGCTTTCAAGGCACTGGGATGCTGAACATATAGCCGGATGGATCAAGTCTGATATGAAGAATTTCGGAAGTGTTCTTCCTACCGAAGAATTCAGGGATATGCATGTCGGAAGTAGTAAAGCTTTTCTGCTGCATAAGTGGGCGGAGACAAAAGCTGTTCTTCCTTACTACATAAGGGCGAAGATGCTCGCGTTTAATGAATGGTACGCCCAGCAGGATCAAAAGGAGGAGGCCGCCCAGCAGAGGTACTATGTCCTTATGACGGAGCTGCTGAATCTTATAGACTGGTACGGTATAGATGTTCCTGACCTTCAGTTTATATTGCCGAGTTATGCTAAAGAGAGAAAAGATCTAAACGGCTTTGTTTCCAGGGATCTTGAGAGCCAGGAGGTTCAGGATAGGCTTGTCTCTGACCAAATAATGAGGAATATCTCAGGCATCACTATAGCCAAGGATACCGCTATCCGTAGAGGAATACCGTCTGAGATGGATAAGGCCGTTCTGGATATTGATATAGATACTTCCAGCGAGGAAAGAAGGTCCGCGGTAATGTATCTTTCAGTTGCGGAGCTTGGTATTTCCAAAGGGGAAGAATTGGTTGATGCGGCAGGAAAAGAGCTGGTTTTTAAGGTAAGGGTGCCTGCAGAGTTTCTCGGAAATAATGATCTTATCAGGAACGGTATAGAAGCTTCAATGGTGTCTGTCGACGAAAATGGCGGGACCCATAGACAGGAAGGATACTGGGTTAATATAACAACTCAGCCCAGGACCAGGGATGGGATCCCTATAGCGGCTAAAGACAAGATGTCCGATGGGTATAACATAATGATAACCGAGGAGGGTAGGCAGAATAATTCAGAGGGATGGATTACCGTGAGGATGCGTCCTGCTGCAAGACAGGGTTTTGAACCGGGAAGAGTTAAGTATCTCGGTTTGAAAATATCCCTGGGAGAAGGCAAAACTGAACATTTTAGAGGAGCTATAGAGGTGAAAGGCTTCGCCTTTCAGGAGGCGCCTGCTCTTGTGAATGCAGCGGAAATTGAATTAGCAAAAGATAAAATATATAGCGCGCCTTCCTTCAAAGCTCCGGAGATAGCGGCGGCAAGAGTGGGAGCTGAGACCACGTACTATCATATTGTTCCAACCGCTCCCGAGTCCATAAATATAGTTGCTGCGCTTGACAGGGCAGATATCCGGAATATCATGGGAGACCATGAAGATGAAAATACTGTTGATAGTGTACTTTCTATTGGTTATACTAAAGCAAAGG
>CAYWDJ010000057.1:0-9485 GCA_964457005.1 uncultured Planctomycetia bacterium | reverse complement strand
TACGATCTGGTGTACAATAAATAAACCTAGTCCGGTGCCGGTATCTTTGGTAGTATAAAAGGCATCAAATAAATTCTTAAGTTTTTCCCTCGGAATGCCCTCTCCCGTGTCCCGTATGACAATCTCCGACCCACCATCAGTCGCTCCAACACCAACAGTCAGGTTTCCGCCCTCCGGCATAGCTTCAATGCTGTTCAATACAAGATTTATGAACACCTGCTTTATTTGGGTCTCATCACAAGCGACCTTTACGGGATATGTCTCGTATTTCCGATCCACGGATATCCCTTTTTTAAGCAATTCATTATTATAGAGATCTACTACATAATCTAAAATTTCCCGGATATCATGTTTCCTGATATTTGTCTTTTCGGTTTTTGAATAATCGAGAAGCTGGTTCACTATGTTCTGTATCTTTGCTATCTCTGACGGCACTATCTGATCGAATTTTGCCATAAAAGTTGAATCATTATGTTTTTTATTTACATATTCAGAAAACGTTTTAATGCTCGTTAAAGGATTCTTTATTTCATGCGCCATTCCAGCTGCCAATGTGGATACTGCTTTCAGCTTCTCACTCCGTTGGACCGCCAATTCCAACATGGCATTTTCTTTTTCAATCTGATCAATTGTCCCCCTGAAGAAATATCTGTCTACGACACCTTGGATCCGATTCTTCAATGGAATAAATAGAACCGAAAAACAGGTTATGATAACCGCAGTCAAGAACATAGACTGATAACCTACCACCCCTTGAAAGAACCTTTCCAAAAACAATATAATCAAAAAGTAAGCTATTGTAAGGAAGGAAATCAGTATGGAATATATCAAAGTCTTTTTGACAATCACTTCAATGTCCATCAACCGATGGCGAACGATAGCATACGCCATCAAACTGTTTGAAAAAACTACGACTAAAGCAACTATGGACACAGAACAATCAAATCGATACATAAAAAGGAACCAAAATATGCCAGCAATGTACATAACCGAACTTATTGAAACAATATACATAAGTTGCCGTCGCAAATGCCCCTTACTTTCCCTCATCTCACAATACATTAAATGAATACCAAAACTACAACATAAGAAGCATAGAAGAAAAAATAAAATATACCCTGGCCCCGGAATAACAAATTGAGCCCCAAATGAAGCTCTGCCAATATCTGAAATATAGTTATTTGAAAAACTGAAAAGGGCAAGAAACAGCAAACATACCACAAGAAAGTTCACAAACAAATTGTCGAATTTAGACTTTTTAGTCCGTATGGCACATGCCCATTTAATAAATCCTATTTGAGAAACAAACGAACCTAATTCAACAACGCGAAAGATTTTAAAATTATCCGCAGTTATAACCCCGAACAATACTAAAAAAGTACTAAGAGACCAAACCCCAATACCAAACACGGACACAGAATACCAACAATGAGGCAGTTTTTTATCTAGCCGAGAATACACTAAGGTGCTGATAAACAAACAAGCTATCGCACAAATAAACATCGAAACGGTATCTATCGATATAACCATGCTACTCCATTTATTACGCTATCAGTGTATTTCTTACCAGGAAGCTGTTCAGCAACTTTTAGAGAAAAAGGTTTAATCGTCTTGCTGGTCGCAATGATTGCCATTAAAAAAGTACTTCTTATTGCCCGCGATGTATGCTATTCCGCTTGTAAGGGTCAGACCGGCTGTGACAAGCATCATTACAAAAATTACCTGCCTGTACCAATATTCAAAAGATCCGTCCCAGAAGCCAAATGTCTGGACCCCGGCTTCTCTGATAACGATGAATATGAGAATAATAAATATCGACAACATTTGGGAAGCTGTCTTATTCTTCCCTCCCTTACCCGCGGGCAGTACCTCGTTTCTTGCTAGAGCCACTAGGCGGATACTGGTAATAAGAACCTCTCTAAATACGATTATAAGGACTATCCACGCCGGAACAAGTTTCATTTCAACAAAAGCCAAAAATGCCGCCAGAGTAAGCATCTTGTCGGCAACCGGATCCATTATTTTACCAAAGGTGGTCACCATATTATATTTTTTGGCTAAGTAGCCGTCTAAAAGATCCGAGAAAGCTGCCACAAGAAATGTGACGAGCGCCATAGATTTGAAAAAGACACCTTTTGAAAAAAGGAAAAACATAAAAACAAATACCAGGAGTATCCTTGTTATCGTTATTTTGTTAGGAAGGTTCATCCAACTTCTCCTACAAGGTCGTATTCCATCGTGCCTGTGATCCTCACATCAACGAAGTCTCCGGGCTCAAGCCCTTCGCCTTCAATAAATATCACGCCGTCAACCTCAGGCGCGTCCATCTGGGATCTTCCTATATAATGGCCCTCTTCGCCTTCGACCTTTTCGTCTATAATCGCTTTAAGGGTCTCGCCGAAATATTTCAGGTTATCTTCATTGGATATTTTTTGCTGAAGTTTCATCACCGCATCGAATCGCGCCTCTTTCACTTTCTGAGGAACCTGTCCGTCCATCTCACCGGCAGGTGTCCCTTCTTCCTGTGAGTATATAAACGCTCCCAGCCTTTCAAAACGGGCTTTTTCCAGAAAGTCCATAAGTTCCTCGAATTCTTCTTCCGTCTCCCCGGGAAATCCCACAATTATCGATGTTCGTAACACTACGTCCGGGATACCCTTACGTATCTTAGCTACAAGATCAACTATTTGTTCTTTTGTAACCATGCGGTTCATGGCTTTAAGGATACGGTTATTGATATGCTGTATCGGAAGATCAATGTACTTGCATACATTGTTCGTATTAGCAACGACATCAATCAATTCATCTGAGAAATGCGCCGGATGCGTATACAAAAGCCTCACCCAATCCTCTTGCATTACAGGGCTCACCTTTTTTATAAGATCTACCAGCTCCGAGCTCCCCGAGCGATCCAGGCCAAAAGAAGTTATGTCCTGCCCTATAATGAGAGCCTCTTTTATCCCGTATTCTTTTCTTAGCTGCTTTACTTCTTCGACTACTGAATCGATCGTACGGCTTCTGCGCGGACCCTTTAGATCAGGAATAACGCAATAGGTACATCTATTAGAACATCCCTCCTGGATCTTCACATACGCATAATGCTTTTCCGTAAGGATCTTTCTGTCAAACTTATGGTCATACAGGAAATCCGGCGTCGAGGACACCTCTCGTATCTTCTCGCCCGCGAACATCTTATCAATGTAGTCAGGAATCTTGGTAAAATCACTTGAACCGAACATGCCGTCTATCTCGGCTATTTCTTTCATGAGGTCATCCGGATATCTCTGGGAAAGACACCCTGTAACTATAATTTTTTGTATTGTACCTGCTTTTTTGAGATCTGCTAACTGAAGGATGGCATTTATGGACTCTTCTTTGGCGTCCTGTATAAAACCACAGGTATTAACGATCGCTATGTCGGAGTCTTCCGGAGCTTCTACGATGGACATGTCCTTTTTCTCGAGCAATCCGAGGAGGACTTCACTGTCGAGGATATTACGTGGACATCCAAGACTCAAAAGAAATATCTTTTTCATAAATACCTAATCAAGCCTTTCTACCCATTCATTGCCTACGCGTACACCCCCGGAGGAAATACGTATATTCTTTACAACTCCAGCTGCGACAGTCCCCAGCGATTTCCGGTTAACTGTAAAATCAAGATTTCCCGCGTTACCCGTCCAAACACTGATAGTCTCTTTTGAGTTCCAGGTCTTAGACTCCCCGGACTTTAAAGTGCCTACAAAAAGTTGATTATCACCTTCTACGACTTTCAGCCACACCTCGCCTTTTGCCTTTATTTTGAGAGTTACCGGTCCGGTGGCTTTCGAAGGCGCCTGTGATACAATCTTTTTCGGTGGTGTTTTGACCGTTTTCTTTGCCGTCGAAGTGGTCCTGGATGCCGGCTTTAATTTCTCCGGAGAAGAAACCCTGGTTCGAACCATCCCGATAAAAAGAAAAAGTAGCGCTATCATAACGACTGAAAGAACGCCGACCACAATGCCCTGTATCTGCTTAGGGGTGAAATCTATATTTATCTTGGGTATTTTGAACTTAGGCAAAGTGAATTCAGGGATCTTGAATTCGGGCATCTTCATAGCGGTTTTCTTAGCTTTGATCTCAGCGGTGTCCTTTGCGTTCACCTTGAATTTCCTATCCTCAATGCTTGATGACAGATCCGTAAACTTTTGGATCATGTCGTCGGTATCGAGCTCCAGAAAGGCTGAATATTTTTTAATAAACCCTTTTATGTAAACTTTGCCCAGCCTCTCGAAGTCTCCGGTCTCAATGTCTTTAATAACATTGTCATGGATATTGCTCCGTGAAGCGACTTCCCTTACGGAAAACCCTCTTTTATCTCTTGCTTCTCTAAATATTCTTCCCAAGTCTTTTGAAGTCATTGAATTATTCCTCTACTTCGGCGCCTTCGAGTTCCTCAAGATCTTCAATAAGGATCTCTCTGGCTTTTGACCCATTATAGGGACCTACGATACCATCTACTTCCATCTCATCTATCATCCTGGCGGCTCTGGAATAACCAACACGCAGTCTTCTCTGTACCATAGAAACAGAAGCCTGTTTTGTCGTTAACACGATCTCAACGGCGTCCTGGTAAAGTTCATCTTTTTCATGCGCGACTCCGCCTGCCCTTTTCTCCTGGCGCTCTACAACTTCTTCAATATACTGTGGCCCGGCCTGCTGTTTAATATGTTTTACCAGGGTCTTGATCTCCGAGTCTTCAACGAGGCAGCATTGTGCGCGCTTGATATTAGCGTCCCCCGGTTCCATTATGAGCATGTCACCGCGTCCGAGTAGTTTTTCAGCACCGTTGGCATCAAGAACCGTTCGCGAGTCAACCTTAGAAGCGACCTTAAAGGATATCCTCGCCGGGAAGTTGGCCTTAATAACACCTGTAATAACGTTAACCGACGGCCTCTGCGTAGCTAGGATAAGATGGATACCTGCCGCTCTGGCAAGCTGGGCTATCCTCATTATCGCTCCCTCTACGTCCTGCTGGGCAACCATCATAAGGTCCGCAAGTTCATCGACGACAACAACTATGTAAGGAAGGTTCTCATCGCCCTCTTCTATACGCTCATGATATAACTGAAGGTTCCTTACTCCCTTTTCGGCAAAAATCTCATAACGCCTTTCCATCTCACCTACTACCCAGTTAAGCGCTACAGCGGCTTTTTTGGGATTAGTTACGATCGGTGAGACAAGATGCGGAATACCTTCGAACATCATAAGCTCAACACGTTTCGGGTCGACCATCATGAACTTCACCTGATCAGGCGAAGCATTAAAAAGTATGCTGGTAATAATGGCATTGATACACACTGTTTTACCGGAACCAGTAGCGCCGGCAATAAGCAGATGCGGCATCTTTGCAAGGTCCATTATAACCGGTGTTCCTGAAATATCCTTACCAAGCGCAAGCTTTAGTGGAGACTCTTTATGCGAATATTCCGTGCTTTCAAGTATCTCCCTGAGAAGAACGAGTTCACTTTTTGAATTAGGAATTTCTATACCGATCGTACCTTTACCCGGAAGAGGCGCTACTATTCTCAAGTTAGCCGATCGCATCGCCAGACATATATTATCTGACAACGAAGTGAATCTATTCACTTTTGTACCAACGGCGGGTTCGAGTTCGTATAAGGTAATAACGGGCCCTCTGTTTATCTTAACCACTTTTGCCTCTACCCCAAACTCAAGGAGAGTCCTCTCAAGCGTAGCGGCTTTAAGTTTAAGGTCACTTTCAGCTTCTCCCGAGAATGTTTTTGACGGCGCAGTAAGAAGGTGCATGCCCGGCATCTTATAGACAACCTGTTCGCCTGTTTTTCCATCAAATACGGGAGTACTTTTGGGTTCCTCGACCACAGCTCTCTGGGTCTGCTTCGCGATCGCAACTTTTGCGGATGACGCGGCAATTTTTCCTGCAGCGGGTTTTGGGTCGACTTTCGGCTTTGCCATAGCAGCCGCTTTTTTAGCTTCTTCAACCTGAAGCTTGACCGCCTCAAGTTTTTTCGCGAGATCTTCTTTTGCCTGGCTTATTTTGCTCTTTTTTGTTACTTTTTCTTTTTTTGGAACGATCTTCTCTTCCCTCTCGGGGATCATATTCTTTACTTTTCCAGGTAATCTTGTAAGAAACTTGAACGCGGCAACAATAATTGGAAGGATCAGGAACTCCGTCGCAATAAGGACGGACAGAACAATGAGAGAAAATATAAAAACTGTGGCGCCGACCCTGCCAAGATACTCAAGAAGGAATTCCGACGATACTGACCCTATGAACCCTCCTCTTGCAAATGCCATCTCCCTGGTTGAATCACTGAACATGCTCAGGCTCGCGCTTACCGCTGACACGAGGACTATGGTACCTGTCGCCTTAAAGATCACCTTACTATGTTCAACCTGCATAAGTCTGGAAACAGCCCACACAAGGATCAAGAGAGGTATTACATACGCCGCCTTACCTATAAACAAGAGAAGGATCCCGCCGATGTATGCTCCAATAACACCCGTAGCGTTGTGTGTAGCTACATTTGGACTGCTCGTATAAAAAGACAGATCCCGTTCACTGAACGTAAACAGGCTTAAAAAAAGGAAAACGCTTATCGCAAAAAGCACTACGGCAATTATCTCGTTCTTTTTTGTTTGATCCATATGCCCTTTCTGATTAGAGAAATAAAGTTAGAATCCCCGCAACAATACAATAAATACCAAAAATATACAGCTTCTTCTTTTGTATTACCTTCCACAAAAGATGCAAGCTGATAAGTCCCACAACGAAGGCTGCCGCCATCCCCACCATATAAATCAGTATATCTTTGTGGAGAATAGCTGAAACATCTGTCTTCAAAGATTTATACCCAACGGCCATAATGATAACAGGTATTGAAAGCAAGAATGAAAATTTAAAAGCGGTTTCTGCCTTTATCCCTGCCATGAGTCCTGAAGAAATAGTCATACCGCTTCTGGATATACCGGGTATCAAGGCGAAGGCCTGCCCTATTCCTACAAGAATGGAGGATCCAAGATTCATTTCCCTATCTTTCTTCCCTGGAAACCTAAGGCTTATATGTGCGGCTAAAAGAACGGCCCCTGTAACCATGAGCATTACTGAGACAATTTGAGGACGGGCAAAAAGTTTATCTATACCATCCTCGAACAACAGCGCAACTATTACCGCGGGAATAGTTCCCACCCCTATATACAAAAGCCACTTCCTGTTCTCCGGCATAACCAGATCAAGGATGTCCTTTTGAAAATAGATAATAACAGCGCATAAAGTTGCCGCATGAAGACAAATATCAAAGAACATAGTCGGTTCTGAAAAACCAAAAAATCTATGTACTAAAACCAGGTGACCTGAACTTGAAATAGGCAAAAACTCTGTCAGCCCCTGGACAATTCCCGATATTAAAGCTTCTATTACTGTCATAATTTTGTATGAATCCCTGTATGTCCGAATCCGCCATGAGCGCGTTCGGTATCAGAGAGTTCGTCAACTTCCACAAATTCAGCTATGTTAACTTCGCGAATGACCATCTGGGCAAGCCTCATGCCTCTTGTAACAGTGAAGTCTTCTTTCCCATGATTGATAACTATCAGATTGATAAGTCCGCGGTAATCGCTGTCTATCGTCCCTGGAGTGTTTACAAGTGAGATACCGTGCTTGATCGCCAAACCGCTTCGCGGACGTATCTGCGCTTCATAGCCGATCGGTAATTCTATGTAAATGCCGCATGATATCATTTTGATATCATGCGGCATCATTACTACATCTTCATCTACCTCAGCGTAAAGGTCAACTCCGCTTGATCCCGGCGTTGCATATGCCGGTATGGGCAGATCTTTTGCTGTATCTTTACGTTTTATTTTTACAGCTATCGTTTTCAAGGTTATTCCTGTTCGTCGTTATCTTCTTTAGATTCCTTCTTAGGAGTAGCCTGTTTGATGCTGAGTTTTACTCTTTTCTGATCATCTACACCGATCAGTTTTACTTTAACCGCGTCGCCTTCTTTAAGGTGGTCCGCGACTTCTTTAACAAAGCCGTCTGCTACCTCAGAAACATGCACAAGGCCTTCTCTGCCCGGCATATATTCACAGAAAGCACCAAAGTTCATAAGCTTAGTTACTTTGGCATCATAGATCTTTCCGATCTCTGGCTCAGCTATGATATCCTTGACCATCTGTACTGCAGTGTCAAGAGATTCTTTGTTATTTGAAGCTATCTGACAGCTCCCGTCATCTTCGATGTTAACATCCGCGCCTGTTGCCGCGATGATGCCTTTGATGATCTTGCCGCCCGGGCCGATAACTTCTCTTATCTTATCCTGAGCTACCATAACGGTTACTATCCTTGGAGCGCTAGGAGCTACATCTTCACTCGGGGCTGATATGGTCTGTGCCATATTCTCCAAAATGCTCAGACGAGCGATCCTGGCTTTTTCAAAACCCTCTTTAATGATGTCGTAGCTGATACCCGCCACCTTCAGATCCATCTGAACTGCAGTGATGCCGTCTTTAGTCCCGGCAACCTTAAAGTCCATGTCTCCGTAATGGTCTTCAACACCTGCGATGTCAGTAAGGATCATGTAGTCCTTGCCATCCGTAAGAAGCCCCATCGCTATACCGCTGACCGGCGCCTTTGTAGGAACACCGCTCGCCATTAATCCCAAAGATCCCGCGCAAACGGTAGCCATTGAACTGGAACCGTTAGACTCAAGTATCTCTGAAACCAAACGTATGGTATATGGGAAATCTTCATGTGCAGGAAGAACGGCTTCAAGAGCTTTTGCTGCCAAAGCACCGTGACCGATCTCACGTCTACCCGGACCTCTCATAGGCCTTGTCTCCCCTACGCTGAACGACGGAAAATTGTAATGAAGCATGAAAGCGTTAGTGCTTTCACCTTCAAGTGCGTCTATTCTCTGCTCATCAGCTTTTGTTCCCAGTGTTATAACCGCAAGAGCCTGTGTCTCGCCACGTGTAAATAACCCTGATCCGTGTGTGAGAGGAAGAACGTTGACCTCAGACGTCAGCTGACGTATCTCGTCAAAACCTCTTCCATCCACTCTCTTCATATTCTTAAGCATGTAGCCTCTGATGACATCGTATTCGAGCTTTTCCATTATTGCACCAAGCTCGCCTGCGAGACCATTCTCACCTTCAGGGTCTTCTGTTTCTAGGATCTCAGCTTTAAGATTTGTCATACTGTCAGATCTTTCGGCTTTTGTAGGTTTAAGATGAGATTCAATAAGCTTATCAGAATAAGAACCCTTAAGTTTCTCATACAGCTCAGTATCTATCTGAAGAAATGTGCAATCTTCTCTTTTTGTTTTACCTACTTCCTTCTGAAGCTCTTTCTGCAGTTCAATAATCGGCTTAAGCTGTTCGTGCCCGAACTGTATAGCTTCTACTATCTTATCTTCGCTGGCCTCTGTAGCACCCGCTTCAAGCATAACAACACCCTCTTC
>CAYWDJ010000056.1:0-9542 GCA_964457005.1 uncultured Planctomycetia bacterium | reverse complement strand
ACTTAACCCTATGCGAGTAAAATACTTGCGTAGGGTTTTATTTTAGAGTAAAATGAAAACCACGGATGTGGCAATAGGAGATGATATAAATCTTGAAGAAAATAATTCACCTAAGTGATCTACATGTGGGATATAGGGGTTTTGAAAAGCGTTTTTCTATGGTCGTTGATAATTTGGTGTTTGAGAAAGCGGATAAAGCGTCGCAGTATGTCATTGTGGTCACCGGAGATTTAGTAGATAACGCGAATAATAAGAACAATTATTTAAAGGTCAAGAAAGGGTTGGACAAATTAAAAGAATTCGGTTTTCGGCATATACTGGTTGTGCCGGGCAACCATGATTATGGAACAGGAGATAAAGGCAACAGTAAATTTGTTAAATTGTTCAAAGCCGCATTTTTTGACGAAGAAAGTGGTTATCCCCAGACAGATGTAATAGACGAGATAGCTTTTATCGGTCTCGATTCAATGGCTGAAGAGGTGCATTGGTATGATGAACTGTTTGCGGAAGGGGAATTAGGGAAAAAACAACTTCAGAGGTTAGAATTGATTCTTCAGGATGCTAAGATTTGTGCCTGCCGGAAAAGAGTAATATATTTACATCATCATCCGTTCGAATGGAGGCCTTTTCATCAGCTCAAGGACTCGCATGTGTTAAAAGAAGTTTTAACGAGAGCTATACAAACTGGGATTTCTATTGATGCTATTCTCTTTGGACACAATCACAGAGGGAAAGCCTACAACGGTCAGTGGGGAATCCCCCGCTGCTATGATGCAGGCACGGCCACACTCAAGCCCAGGCCTAAGTTGCTTAGTCGGACTCCCTGGTTTAAGATTCAGTCTTCTCCCCGTGTTATTGACTTAGAAAGAGAAGTGTATTGTGACTATGTGTTACCGCTACTTTAGAAATTAGGTATGGGGGGGGGGCAGGTTGGACTTGACTATAGCTAGCTTCTGTTTTAGTTACATTCAGCCAGTTGCGAAAATTGTCCAAGAAGGGGAGCCATTTTTTTACCCCCTTGCGAATAAATAAATTGTAAGGGGTTTTTGTTTGTGGTAGACTCTCAACTATAGAGTGTAACCACGTAGTATGGAGCAAGACAAAAGGAGTGTGAGTGACATGGGATATCAATCAGGCGGCGGTGGTGGATACGGCGGAGGTCCGAGGGAAATGCACAAGGCGACTTGCGACGAATGTAAGAAGGAATGCGAAGTCCCTTTTAAGCCCAGCGGAGATCGTCCCGTATATTGCAAGGATTGCTTTTCAAAGCGCAAGAACGAAAATGGTTAAAAGCAAGTCGAAATGCGTCAGATACGAGGAGCCAATTTAGCAAAGGCCAGGAAATTATTTTCCTGGCCTTTTTGTTTAAGATTACCTTTAGTCGTGCCCTTAACTCCACTTTTTACGCGATACAATCTCTTCTGCCACACCTTTAGCTATGGTACAATTATAACTATACCTAACTCCCTACTTTAAAAAAGGATATGTCATTATGTACGGGAAAGACGCGCGGCCTGAAGATACTATTAAAAAAGTTACGCGGATACTGAAACGAGCTGGCATGGCTATTGAAGAGGTGTCTTGGAAACACCCTGTGCCGCATGTGTGGTCTGTGCATGTAAGAGAGGTACATTGTCATTCAATGTGCGTGAACGGTAAAGGGACTACAAAGGCTTTGGCCCTGGCGAGTGCTTTGGGTGAGTTTATGGAACGGTTAATAACAGGATATTTCTTTTCTGATTTCGCGCTAACAGGTATCTCCGCACAAAAAAAGTTTCTTTTCTCCCCGGATGAGAAATGGTTCACGCCAAAAAAGACAACTTTACCTAAAGGACTCTTAACCCCAACATTACGCGCGTTATATGACCCTACTGGGGAACTGGAGCCACAAGAGCTTGTGGACCGTATGTCTGTGGGATGTGTTAAAAATGCGATTTCTTCTCTCCCTTTTCAGAGAGTGAGGGATAAAAAAACTATTTATTTTCCCATTAATGTTTTAGATAATATTTACGCTAGTAATGGCATGGCCGCTGGAAACACAAGAGAAGAAGCGTGTGTACAGGCACTTTCTGAGATATTAGAGAGATACGTTAAAACCACTATTATTCGAAAGGGTATCGCATTGCCAGCTATACCAAGAGACCTTTATTCCTCCCGTAAGCCTATCGTTGAAGCACTCGAGGCTCTCGAGGGTGCCGGGTTTAGCGTACTTGTTAAAGACGCGTCTCTCGGCGGACGCTATCCGGTCGTTAATGTCACGATCGTTGAGAAAGAGACAAAGAACTGTTTTCTTGCTTTTGGCTCGCATCCCTCATTTGAGATAGCGCTTACACGAACGGTAACAGAACTTTTACAGGGACAAAAAGTAGGCGCTTTCCGAGGGCTAAAAAAACCGAACAAGAACAAAAAAGAGGTAAGAGATCCATCTAATCTCGTTTCTCATTTTATTGATTCAAGCGGGATTGTATCCGAGGATTTTTTCAAAAAGAAGCCCACGTATTCTTTTAGCCCCTTTGATTGTGTTGGAACGCGTAAAGAGGAAGAGCGGTTTCTCTTATCAATTTTTATAAAAGCGAAAAAAGACGTATACGTTAATGCCGTTTCAATCGACGGATTCTACATCTGCCGCATTGTTGTTCCGGGGTGGTCTGAAGTGTATCATGCGGAAGATCTCGTGTATGCAAACAATAACAGAGCACGATGCCTGGTGAACAGTGTGCTATCCCTTTCAATCGGCACGCCGGCAAAATTAAAAGAAACCCTGGCTCTCATTGATAGCGGTATTGTCGGTGAATGCGAGATAGTCACGGATGTTTTAGGTATAGCGCTTGATAAAGAAAGCCCGTGGCATCGATTATGTTTCGGAGAGCTGAAATTGTTGATTCTCCTCGCTTTGAGAAAAAAAATCCTAGCACAGAGACAACTGTCCTGGTGTTTTGATGTTGAATGTATGAGGAAAGAAATGAAGGATATATATGAATGTCTAGCCTGCTTTTTAGAGGGAACAAACGCTGAAGGTTTTACTAAGAGCGTTTTATCTCGAGCGCACAAACTGTTTGCTGGCGAAGACGTGTTTTATAATTTATTTTCACGTAATGATGTTATGCTCGGCACTCAAGCACACAAAAAGATCCTGTCCGCTTTTTCAAGATCAAGGAGGCTTCTGTTGGGCCGAACGGAATAAAAGAGTTATTTTAAGAACCCAGTGACCATAAAAAGCGCAGAGTAAAGAGTATCTGCAGGGTCCCGAAAGTGGGATGTAAAAATGCCTCAGATACGGGGAGCCAAATAATTTATTAGCTTTCTCATCTAAAATGATGCGGAGGGCTTATTTTTAAGGTAGAATGTTAACTACACAATGTTATTATACGAGTATAGGTTAAGCTAAAAGGCGAGATGAATTGAACCCGAAAAGAAGGAGGAGCAACCATGGGAGATAAAGGCCAGAAAGATAAGGATAAACACAACAAACAAGCAAAAAACGCAAAAAACACAAAAAACGAAGCAAAAAAGAAAAAACAAGAAAAAGCACACTAGGAGGGAAAGGGGCAGAGAAAACTCCGGCCTATCTTTACCCCTGAAAATCCAAAACGGGCTTAACAGCCTGGGCCAGAGATGAGAGCATTAGCCTGAATTCAGCTTCCGGGTGTCGAAACGCGTCAGATACGGGGAGCCAATTTAGCAAAGGCCAGGAAATTATTGTCCTGGCCTTTTGCTTATCGTTATGGTTGCGAGTTTTTTTGTTTGAGGTAAAATCACTAGCATGGAGTGGATAAAAAATAAAGGATATTTAAAAGGAGAAATAATGATTACTAAAAAATTATCTGAAGCCGCAATTATGAAAAATGCTCACAAAGTTGATGCCCGCAGTCTTTATAATAGAGAAGAGGCCATGGTAACAGTTATTACTTTGGAAGCGGGACAATCATTAAAACGCCATATTACACCTGTCAATGTAGCCTTTTATGTGCTTGAAGGGACTGGGGTAGTAGAAGTAGGCGAAGAAAAGATGCACGTTACAAAAGACACCCTTGTTGAAAGCCCAAAAGATATAGTACATTGTTGGTACAATGAAAGTGACAGCCCGTTACGGTTCATGGTAATAAAAGCACCGAAACCAACACAGAAGACTGTTTTTCTCGGCACTTGACGAGTGGTGCGGGGTCGTGTTCCCGTAAAACAGACATTGCCAAAAGCGGGATGGTTTCATATAATAAGTCTACAAAGCTAAAAAGGAGGCTCAATCGTGGAAGAGATAATAGATAAACTATACGGGTATCTGGCCGAATATGGCCTAAGTGTGATCGCGGCATTACTGATCTTTGTTATTGGTAAATGGGTTGCCCACATACTTGCTGCTGTTGTCGAAAAACTGATGGTGAAAGCGAAGGTGGAGCAAACACTGGCTTCTTTTGCAAAGCACATAACATATGTTGCGCTACTGGTATTTGTTATAATCGCGGCAGTAGGCAAACTGGGGGTTCAGACCACTTCTTTTATAGCCGTGATCGGTGCTGCAGGTTTAGCTATAGGTTTAGCATTGCAAGGGTCACTTGCAAACTTTGCGGCAGGTGTAATGATTATCTTGTTTAAACCGTTCAAAGTGGGGGATTTTATAGGGGCCGGAGGCACCATGGGTGCGGTAGTTGAAATACAGATATTTACCACCATCCTGAACACCCCGGACAATAAAAGAGAGATAATCCCTAATGCGCAAATAACAGGAGGAAATATAACCAATTACAGCGCTGTTGATAATAGGAGGGTAGATCTTGTGTTTGGTATTTCATATACGGACAACATAAAGAATGCCAAGGAAACTCTGGAGAGTGTCGTCACGGCCGATCCAAGAGTTCTAAAAGATCCAGCCCCGGTTATAGCTGTGTCTGAATTAGGTGACAGTAGTGTCAACCTGGTGTGTCGTCCCTGGGTTAAGCCGGAAGATTACTGGACGGTTTATTTCGACATCCTGGAAAAAGGGAAACTGGCATTGGAGGAGAAAGGGATCACGATTCCGTTCCCCCAGAGAGACGTACACTTTTATGAAGAAAAGAAAGCATAGTCCTCATTTAAGCATAAAATAGCAATAGGCCCGTCTTTTTAGGCGGGCTTATTTTTTGCTTTAAATAACAACAAAATGTGATAAAATGAATCCCATGGAACGTTTAATTGCCGTACAATCAAAACAGGATATTCCAAGCGAATATCAGGATACTCCTGTCGGGCTTCTGTTTGAATACCACAATTTTGGCAGGACAAAGGACGTTTATACAAATGCGCAACTGCTTATTGGTATGTGTATGGACAATCGTAAGTGCCTGAACATTCCTCCCCACTTTGCTTTTATCCTTCGGACAGGGGGAGTCAACTTGCGCTATAGCGGGTTTAAAGTGTCCTATGCGATCGCCGTTGGCGGGGTAAGGCAGGTCGTTTTGATAGGGCATACCCAATGCGGCATGGTTAACCTTGAGTCCAAGAGGGAACAATTTGTCAAAGGGTTGGTAGAAGGTGCGGGGTGGGACGTTAAAGTGGCGGAAGAACATTTTGCTAAGTTCTTTCCAATGTTTGAGATAGGCAATGAAATAGATTTTATCTTGAGCGAGGCTAAACGCCTAAAAATTACATACCCCAAAATAGACATTGTGCCACTGATGTATCGTATTGAGGATAACCTTCTGTACCAGATAAAAGAGTCAGCATAAAGATCTTTATAGTTTATACAATCTTATCATTTCTTTCTTGAGATACTTAAACGCGGAATCCACGTCATCTACCATCCTGAACAGGTTCATGTCTTTTTTCTCTATCATTCCCCAGTTGATAAGCGCCTGGAAATTTACAAGTTCATTCCAGTATTCGCTGCCAAAAAGGACGACGGGCATGTGTTTTTTTGTCTTATGTGTCTGCATGAGCGTCAGCAGTTCAAAAAATTCATCAAAAGTCCCGAAACCTCCCGGAAAGATAACCAGTGCTTTGGCCAGGTATACAAACCAGAATTTTCTGATGAAGAAATAATGGAATTCAAAGGCCAGGTCTTTTGTTTGGTATTTGTTAGGGGCTTGTTCCATGGGGAGACTTATGTTAAGGCCCACCGATCTGCCACCGGCTTTTTTGGCACCGCGATTAGCCGCTTCCATTATGCCCGGTCCGCCTCCTGAACATATCATGAAATGTTTGCTTTTTTCTTTAAGCCCCAGGAACCAGTGGGTAAGCTTTTCTGCGAGAAGGAGGGCGTCTTCATAATACCTGCTCATTAAAAGGGAGCGTTCAGCCTTTTCAAATTCATTCTTAAGTTTTTTAGATGTTTTTTTGGCGCTAGTTAGCCTATCCTCTGCTTTCTTGAAGTTTTCCATGGCTTCTTTTCGGGGAAGGGTTCTGGCTGATCCAAAAAAGACTACGGTATTTTTTACATAATTTTTATGGAAACGTGATTTTGGCTCTTCCAGCTCAGACATTACTCTTATAAGCCTTGCTGCCGGGCTATTTAAAAAGGGTATATTTTTATACGCTTTTACGAGCCAGTCGGGGTTATTTTTATTCTTTTTTGTGGGCATATGATTACCGTCACTTTCTTGTCTTGATTGAGGTATATTAACTAAATATACCATACTAATTGCCGAACAACAATAGAAGCCATGAAGGGTTTTTGATGTTATAATAAAAGTCTTAGATATTGGATTTTGTAAGAGGCACAGCAAAAGGAAAGATATGGAGACAGTAGAAGGTTTGGTAGAGACATTTAATGACCTGATCAAGGGGTATGTCGCGGAGAGAGATAAAGGTGAAGAGATAAAGACTTTTGCCGGGAGGGCTAAAGAGAGGATCGTTTTTTTCTCAGGAAATGAGGAAAATACGATTGAAGTCGTAAAAGCTGTCCAGATCATGGTTCAGCAGGTATTAATGATAATGTGTTGGATAGACCGGGGAATAGCAGGCGCGGCCGATATAAGATTGACAGCGAACAATAGTGTTATGGCCCGGAACGACAAAAGAGGTAACAGCTATCTAGACGTTCGATCCCTTCCCTCCGGAGTTGTGAGGCATGGTGGTTCCGAAGACGCGGTCGAGTCAAAAGAGGAAGGCAAGCCCGGGTATTACTGGAGAGGGGTAGAGGGAGTGTCAAAGCTCGGGGAAGACATTGAGGATACAAAGCTGCCCAAAAATGTTGTGTCCGACCTCATTTATGACAGTGACGCCTTCAAGGAGAACAGGAATAAACTGGTGATGTACATAATGAACCACGGGTTCGAACCTGTCCCGGAAAGACTTATAAAGGACACGGAGGATGGAAAGGTTAGCACAAACCACGAGACCGGATTTACCGCGGATACTCTGCCCGGTTCCTGCCAGACATTAAGTACTGGCCCCGGACATTTTCAGGCAAGAAAAATGGATCTCAAGAAAGTTGTTTCCGGTAGGGGGGTACAGTTCAATGTCAGGTATGATAAGAATGGAAACATTGTGGAAGTAATAGCCCAGTATCTATTTCTCGGAAGCTGGACGGTTTCTCTGCCGGGACATGTGGATTATATGGTAAATCTTGGCAGCCTTATGTTCGATGATATGTCAGTTGAACTTTCGCAAGAGGCCGCGAAGAGTTTTAATAGGGACTTTGATTTCAGCAAAGAAAGCATAGGTGTCATTGAGGCGGCTATAAAAGATAAAGGGATAGCGCCGTACGCGGGCGCTGTCTTCCCCGATGGAACTAAGGGCATAGTCAAGGCAACGGATGATACGGCTGAAGCCAGGTGGGCCAATGATCTTTCCGGAGGGATAGGAGAGGCAATGTCCCTGTCGGGAATCGACGATGTCCTGGATTATTATAGGAGCAAAGAACCCGGGGCGGAAGGTGAACTGGCTTATATTGTAGAGAGAGCCCTGAAGGACAGCTTTGCAAATGACCCGGGCGACAAACCTACACTTGTCGGAGAAGAAGATGCCCTGCTCCTCTTTACAAAAAAAGAAGCTGGCGCAAGAGTCTCCCGTTATTTTGATCCCAAGCAGTTATAAATTTGTTTTATGTCCCAAAATATGATAGTAATTATTATATGAAAAGATTTTTGTCTGAATTGTGGAAGGGGGGAAAGAACGATGAGCATTGTCCATGGTCCATTGTGGATGTTATCGTTCTTACTGCTATTATGGCGGTTTTCCTGTTCAATGACCCGTTCCATATCGGCATGCGCATAGTAACATTTATGAGGTCGCATTTTCAGGTCTTCATAAAAGAACCCAGGCTCTTGTATTATCTGAACGTATATATAAACTCCATAATATTCAAGACGCTGAGTATAGTTTTTCTGGTGGCAATAGTGCATGCCAGAAGGATACCGTTTCGCAGGACGGTTGTCTCCTCCGGGAGGATGTCTGATCTCAGGGAGGCATGGGTGCCGATCTTCATAGGGGCATGCATACTTGTCAGGGTTCTTGCCTCGCCCAATCCGCTTGTTCCCAATATACCGTTCAATTCAGTGTTTCTGAACGCGAAAATAATAGGCAATATAGTCATTGTTTTCGCTGTTCTCTTCATAGCCCCGTTTACTGAAGAAATTGTGTTCAGGGGTTTTTTGTATCCGGCCTTCAACAGGTATATGGGGGTGGCCCCGGCAATTGTCGCGACATCGTTTCTTTTTACACTTGCGCACTATCCGCAGATGTCAGATGAATGGGGTTTTCTCACCGTGATATTTGTCTTAAGTCTTGTTATAACTTACGCGAGGGCAAAGACAGGGTCTACGTGGGTGGCAATAATCATGCACTTCATATATAACACTGTGTCTATTTGTGTCGGGTTTGTCGATTATATTATTTTGAGGTATTAATTATGGTGAGAGTTTTAAAACAACTAATCACATTATCCGTTTGTCTGTCCCTTGCTTCTTCTGCCGGTTTCGCTAAAGACAAGGATTTGCAAAAAGAGATAGCGAAAATGGAAAAGCTTCTGGTGGAGGAGGGGGAATATGCCGAGGCGCGGGAGAGTGCGGAAAGTCTCCTGAAAGAGAACTCCGACATGCCGCGGCTGTACGCGGATCTGGGTCTTGCGGATTATGGGCTGATGGAGTATCAAAAAGCCTATGAGGAATTTAAAAAAGCCGACAGTTTTTGGGCTGACCCCGGAACAAAAAAACTTGTGCAGTATGGCATGAGAGTTATTGAAGATAACAAGGAAATTTTAGACCGCATAGAAAAAGTTAATAGTTCTATGCGGGAAGATCCCGGGGACGAAAATACTCTTTTAACAGAAGACATGGCGGTCTGGCATTTTTTTATGCTTAATGAGCTTTCTAGTCAGAAGCAGTATTACGCCGCGCTTGTGATGCCGCATATACTCTGGATACAAGAGCATGACCCTGGCATGGAGGAACTCAGCGCTTTTAGTGCCGGTGTTTTTTATTCGTCTATGCTGTACGGCAGGGCGAAAGAGGAATACGAGAAAGCTATAGAGCTTGATCCTGACAATGTAAAGCTGCATAGCGATCTGGCAGATTGCCTTGTAGCAATGGGGGACCTTGACGGAGCACAGGATCAATACCGGGAAGCGA
>CAYWDJ010000055.1:0-9678 GCA_964457005.1 uncultured Planctomycetia bacterium | reverse complement strand
TGTTCAATAGTGTCTCTCACATAAATTTCAGCCTGGGTGTAGAGGGCGTTTGAGATTTTCACTACTTTTGCATAAAGCGAGTGGGCTCGCTTTAGGTCTCCCTCTTTGCGCGCGATCTGGGCGGCATTGAGATATTCGGACATTTTTTTGTTTAGGAGGCTTTCCGGGTTCTGCAGTTCCAGGTCAACGAGCTTCAAAGCCGCATTCTTGATGTGTTCTTCATCCATTTGCTTAGAGATCCTTTCGAATTCGCGTGCGAACTGGTCTTCGAAGTTAATGGAAATATGAAAACGGGAGTTTTCCGCCTCAGTGATAGTTTTGTCTCCAACAGGAAATCCCCATTCAAGTCGGAGAAGCAGCTGGTTATATACTCTTATTCTAAGTCCCGCACCGATCCCGGCAAGTTTGTCCAGAGCCTTGTCTCCTTGTGTCCCTCCGCGTTTTTCCCCGTACCCATAGTCAAAAAACAGGACACCGGTTACGGAGTCTTTCAGGGTCTGTGGGGCATAGGGCAACTTGATCTTTTCGGGGATCCAGAAAGAGGGGACGAGAAGTTCACAATTTGTCTGAAAGGCCGTATCCGCGAGGTAATCGCCCGCAGGATATCCTCGGACGGAATTGAGTCCGCCCAGAGAAAATTGTTCCTGTGAGTTCAATTTCTCCGATGCCAGTTGGCATTTGAATTTAACACTCGCTTGCAGGTCAAATGGAAGCTGCCTTTTATGGTGAATGCTTAGATTAAATTTTGAAAAGGTACTGTCTGCTCCCCGGGAAGATAGTACATTTTTTGACCTGGCACCGAAAATGTTCAGTCCCTGGGAGAACTGTGGTGTCATATAGGTTAATGTTCCCGGATGACGATGGCTCAAATTGGCCTTAAACCTTGCTATCCTCAGTCTGTCTCTATTTAAGGTGCCGTTGTTGGAGGTTGTTACTTTATCGTTAGCATCCATTCCAAAAGATAATTCGCCAAGATAGTCGGCTTTCTTGTAGATGTCCTGCTGAACGTAGAAACTGAAATTGTCCGCCCGTGATCTAATAACAAAGGGAGTAAACTCTTTTTTTGGGGCAGAGTGGCTGACACTGTACCCATACATAATGGATGTACCGAAATTTGTGATGGGGATAGAATGGTAGCCATAAATGCCACTGAAATCTTTTCCAAAAGAATATCCGACTAATAAGGTGTCATCCACAAACAGGAAATTATTGTCTTTTACAGAAAAACCTATTCTGTCTCTCCCTGTTGAAACAGAGCCTTCCCGGTCAAATGAAAATATTCCATGAATTGGAAAATATGTTTTTACGTCAAGGAGAACGTCTGTGGTTCCCGGTTTTTTTCCGGCATGGAGAGTCGCTTTAACGTCACGATCCGGGTTTTTGTTCATGAGTTGCACGCTTTTACTCATTTTGTCGTAACGGAGGATTTCACCTGGTTTAATATCCCAGTAGTAAAAGATGCGGTCCTTGGCATAGAATTCCCCCTCATTAACCTGCACTTCACCCATTTTGGCTTCAACGACCCGAAGTGAAATAACCCCATTTTTTACATCCTGAGGGGGGATATAACAGGCGGAGATTATGCCTTGTCGTAAATATTCCCTTTCGATCTGTCGACATAGGATTTTTATTTCTTCAAGGGATTTTTTTTTACCCTCGTATTTTTCAATAATTGGCTTAAAAATATCAGGGGAGACGCTGACAACACCGTCCAAATTGATCTTTTTGATCAAAAATTTAGGACCTTCTTTTTCTGGTTTTTCAGCTTCTTCTACGATCTTTGGCGGAGCAGGGGGAGGGGCGGTCATTTCTCTTTCGGCTTCTTCCCTGTATGAACGGTCCACTGACCGCGTGGCACTGTCAACATTCGCCTGTGCATGGGCCGTGCAAGCACATGCCATAAGTACAGCACAAATAGTGTATATGAGTGATTTTTTGGTTTTTTTGGGTACTATGAAAGTTTTCATTGGTATATATGTAGTAATAGTATATAATAAATGCGAACTTTTAAGTTAGTTTACACCAAAAGTTACCCTATTTCAAGTGCAATGATGAAAGTATGCATATTATCTGGCTGGTTTAATAGCGAAAACATTAAAATGTGCCTATTTAAAAATTAACAATTATTTAATTTTAACCTAATCAGAAACTAACACAGATATAGTAAGATGAATCAAGGTTAGACGAAAAAAAACTAATAGATTACTATATGAAGAAACTCGGTCTAAATATATTACTGGCAATTTTCATTATGCAACTTGTTGCGGCAAATGTCGTTGCTATGGAAAGTGTTCCAAGTTCAATAATAAGTCCCCGTGAATTAACAGACTGGATGTCTCGGGAATTCACATATTCAATGGAGATGTCAGATGATTGGCAGAAGTCCGAAGAGACTTTGCGATCACGAACCGGGGATTGCGAAGATTTTGCTATTTTTGTCTCAAAGATGTTGTCCCGTCAGAGCATAGAAAATCACATGCTTATTGTTAAGTTTCGTGGGTTAAATATCGCTCATGTTATCTGTATGTGGAAAAATGACGATGGGTCGTACAGTTTTACGTCAAATACGAAGCTATATCATTCCGAAAAATTTGAGATCACAGAAGCCATTACGAAATACTATCCTGACTGGGAAAAGATCGTCTTCACCAACGAAAATAGAACGCCTATAAAAATTATAAGGCGATAGAGTATTCTGCCGCTATTATGATCTTGTCATTTCTCAATCTGAGTGAGTCCATACATTTCCAATCCTGAGAATAAGTTTACCCGCAACTACATAGAATAAACGCATGGAATTTCCGACACCGTAACTGGTATAAGCGCCTCCAGAAAACGCTCGAGAGCAGAGAGAGAAGAAAAATATCCGTGGGATATTGCCTCCGTTATTCTAATGAAGTTTTTAAAAAACAGTGGGAGGGGAAACCTAATTGTTACAATTTTAGTATGTTCCGGGAGTGGTTGGAGTTTTTTGTGGCCGAAAATGCAAATATCGAAAAATTGTAAGACGGTTGAGGTGGGCTGAATAGCCGCCTGAGAGGGTTTTCTGATTCATGGATTGATCCCTCTATATTTTACTTCTGCAAGGATAGGGATATTTTTATCCCTCTGTAACATGTTGAAAATAAACGAGTTATATCCATAAAACGGTTCTATTTCTGAGAGGCATATTATTTGCCCTGGAAATTTGACTATACCCCTATAATATGATAGATTTGATATAGGTTAAGCAAGTATAAATTTAGTTCTTTTTAATGTTGGAAAAAGGCAAACCTACTGAAAGGTGGGGACGCAAAACTTAAGAACCTAAAGCCGTTTGGCTATGGTAGTCAGTTGCCCATGTGCATAATAGCACGTCCGCAAAGACCATAGACCGTTTCGGCTATGGTCTTTTTATTGAGGGCGGCTATGCAAAGGAACATACTTTTCAAAACATGTGTGATGACAGTGGCGATAATTTTCGCCTCGGGTTGTTTTGCATATGCCCTTCCAAAAGTTGACGAGATAGTTTCAGGCGATGTTGACATCCAGTCCACCGCATCTTCCATGACGATAAATATTTCGAGTAACAAAGCGATAATTAATATGGAATCTTTCGATATTGCATCCGGAGAAACTGTAAATTTTCATGGACCAAATTCTGAAGTTCTCACTCGGGTGACAGGTGGCGGAAAAAGTTATATAAACGGAAATCTTTTTTCAGATCTTGCACTTTTGGCAATTGTTAATGAAGCAGGAATTCATGTCGGCCCGAATGGAAATATTGAAGCCGCAAATTTGGTTCTTTCAACAAGAGACATAACCGATTCAAATTTTATCAATAGTGATTATTTGTTTAATCGGCTTTCCAAAGAAAATTTGGATATGCTTTTGTTGAATGAAGGGAAGATAAATATTGTCGAGGGAGGTTTCGGTGTTTTGATCGCAGGAGCGATTGAAAATTTGGGGATCATTACCGCGCGCGCGGGAAAGATTGTTCTAGCCGGATGCGATTCGGTAAAAATTGATATATGCAGTGATGGATTAATATCTGTTGCTATCCGGGAAGAGGTTGCGTCACGGATAATGGATCACACTGGAAAGTCTGTTCTTGATCAGATCAAAAACAGTGGCAGGATCGATGCCGCGGGCGGAAGTGTTGTGATAAAAGCGGAGAGCATTACGGATATATTCAGAAATACGATAAATCTTGAGGGTATCGTGGCGGCAAACAGGCTATTCATGAGAAATGGTGTGATAAAGTTCATTGCGGATGGGGATATCCTTTTGAATGGCAGGGTAGAGGCCTCTGAAATTGCTATTGAAACCGATGCGAATATAGGAAGTAATAGTATTGTTAAGGCGGATGGAGGAGATATTGTCCTATCCGCCGATAAGGATGCTGATGGTGTGGGTGAGTTTTCGCAGACAGGGGGTACGATCGAAGCTGTTGGTGACGGGGATATCTTTATTGATGGTTCCGGTGAAATGTTGTTAAGAGATGTCAAAACTGAGAATGGCGGTATTTACGTAGGAAACAAGGTCTTGCCCAGGATAGTCAGGGGTGCCCCCGGGATGGTCAATATCTCGGGAGAATACCTGAAGGTAGAGGCCGGTCGGCTATATATATCCTCAGCCGCTATTACGACGCATTTTATGAAGCCGGAAGGAGACATAGATATCGAGGAAATGATACAGTTTGATGACGACACCGTCGCCCTTTTGGGGGGCAATATGGGTAAAATTACATATCTTGAAGCACATAATATCACCTTCGAGATCCCCAGAGGGGACGTGAATACAGCTGTAGGAGTCATAATCCCCGGAAATCAAGTCAAAATATCCGCCCGGAAGATAGGGTCAAATGATAAGCCGGTCGGAATTAACGCCGATATTACGTATATTAACCGGATACAAGGCACGATAGATGTTACCTCAATGTGGGGTCTGGGGACGACTTTAAACATACGGGGACCGGCTCCGCAAGATGAAACCGATTCTATTTCAGGGTCGTGGGGCGCGATAAGCGTCAATTCAGATACAAAACTTACCTTCGAGGCTTCAAATATACGTCTTTTCGCTGAAATTTCATCCAGTAACGATATTTCTCTGCTTGCGCACGATAATTTAACCATTTATAACGATATCTCCTCATCAGGAGATATTTCTTTATATGCGGATTATGATGCGGACGGTACGGGAGAATTCAGGCAAGAATCCGGTATTATTGAGACAACCGGTGACGGCGACATCTATATCGACGGATCAGAAGAGATGCTTTTAGGTGTCATAAAAAGTGAAAATGGAGTGATTCGGATAGGTACGAGTCAGACCCCGGAAGCCATAATTGGTTCACCTCATTTTGTCCATACTGCCGGAAATCTAGAAATCATCAGTTCTGAAACTGACCCGGAATCATCAAATATCACGACACTCGAGACTGCCCGCGGCGACGTCCTTCTTTATGACACGGCAGGCGAATTAACGTTAGAAAGTGAGAAAGGTAGTATATCTAACGCTCTTAGCTCTCAGCTGTCAGCTGTCAGGTTAAAGGTTATAGCCAATAATTTTGATATCGTATCCTTGGCAGAAAACACCCACATTTATCGAAATGTGGGGGATATAATAATAAGCTTAATTACCTATATAAGCGGTACTGATTTTGCGATAGTCGCAGGTGATGGTGTTGGAAGGTTCACTTACCTTACGACAAGCAATATTACTCTTCAGACAGATGGCGCCGTTGCAATGAACCCGTTATTGACCCCGGGTATGATGATAGGCGCCGGTATAACAGTAATAGCCCAGAAAGTGGGAACATATGAGACCCCATTCTCTGTTAGCGCTGATATATTCTCAGTCGAGCTTATTGACTCGAATATGGAGATAATCCAGAGTATTGAGACAGATAGAGGGATATTGATCCGTGGACCTACAGGCACCTGGGGAGGCATCTTGTACAATAAGGGAGCCGATCTTGCCCTTGATGCCGAAACAGTAGTTCTCACCGGAGATCAACCCGCTTTTTTCTACGGAAACATCCAATTCAACAATTTCAAGTGTACTGTACCAGATAAAGAGATATATTTTGAGGAAGGTAAAACCTTTACTTTTACCGGCTCTTTAGAAATAGTCGGTGCTTATGATATATACCCTGAAGAGTATATGATCAAAATGAGATCCCAGACACCGGGCGAAGCCTGGTATATGGATGTACAGACAGATAATTACAACCTAGATCTCATAAATATTAGCGATTCTAACGCACCGCAGCTTACATTTATTCCGGTAGGAGTAAATGGAGGTAATAACGTTAACTGGTATATTGACCCGGTATGGGACGGTGGGCACGCGACTTCCCAAAATTGGTCTGAGGCAACTAACTGGGTGGGAGACGCTGTGCCGACAGGAACTGAAGCGGTTACATTCAATGTAACTTCGACAGAGGATTGTACGATAGACGCTCTCGGCAGCTGGACTGGCGGAGTGTTCACCATGACGGCTGATTATACAGGAACTATTACTCTTTCTGTCGCGGCGTTCCCCGTTACGTCATATTCACAGGCGGCGGGTACTTTCGTTGCCGGCGCGAATACTATCACTTGTAACGGAGATTTTACTATAACGGGCGGGACATTTACTGCCGGTACTTCCACGCTTGTTATGTCTGTTCCTGATGGAGGAAGCGCTTACGACGCTGATGGATATACTTTAAATAACATAACTTTTAAAAATACCTCATCTGCTGACAGAACTATCACGTTGGGGACTGCGGGTAGTCAGACTCTTGCGTTTGATGGGGATTTTACGTTCAGCTTAACTGGTACAGGGGCTCTGACAATTGATGCGTCAACACATAATCCGGATGTTACTATTGGTGGCAATTTTGGACCTTCTGAGGCTGGAAGCGGTGAAGGTGAGAATGTTGCCAGTAGCGCAACTGTAACCTTAGCTCAAGGTTCTGAAATTTATATGGGTAGTGATGGAGTAAACGCGGCGAAAGACGGTAATCTTGCTACAAAACTGGGGCTTTGCGGATATGTAGACATGTGTGGAAGTCCAAGAATAGTTCAGTATGAATGGGGAGCTGCTCAGAATCTGATTAGTACGAAAATATATTTCGTTCAACCCGGTTGTGAGTATGGTGCTCCTGATGATTATGATTTCAGATACTGGAATGGTTCTTCATGGGAAGCGCCCGCGGCATGGGATTCTGGCGGTAGTTATCAAGCTGTCGGAGCTTGGTATACGTTCACACTTGCGGAAGCCGTAAGTACTACTAAAATACGTTTTTACGCTCCCGAAACCGCTATGATGTATATGGGATCGGTTGGTATAGCCGAATGGCAGGCGATTACCTCCGTTGATTTAAAGACAACAGTGAATGCCGGTTCTGGAACATGGATAGTTGGGGGTAATGTTGACCTTACGAGTGTTACCTTTAATGAAGGAACAAGCACGGTTCAGCTAAATGCGACAGATACAGGTAACACTATTACGTCTAATGAAAACACTTTTAATGATCTTACCTTTAACGGAGTAGGCGGTGCATGGACCCTTCAGGATGCTTTGGATGTTGACGGAGACCTGACAATAACCAACGGTTTACTTGATATAGACGGACAGGATGTTGTCCTTGCCGCGACAACAACTTTTACTAATAACGGGACGTTTAAACTAGAAGGTGACGAGACTCTTACCAGTTTTCCAGCTACTCAGACTTCCGGGACAATAGACTATAAAGGAACAGGGTCTTATACCGGACTTCTATTGGGGGACACATATGAGAATTTGGTTATATCAAGTACAGGAACATATACGCTTGATGCCGCTCTTACGGTAAACGGGGGCCTTTCAATATCCAACGCTTCCGGTGTTTTGGATCTAGTGGCGTACAATCTTACTTTGAATACGGCAACTTTTAGTAATAACGGTACATTGAAATTGCAAGGCACGGCGGCGCAGACCATTACTGGGCTTACTATGGATACAGATTCTGGTACGATAGATTATACCGGAACTGGTTCTTACTCGGAGCTCAAATTGGGAGATGCGTATTATAATCTGACGCTCTCAAATACAGGAACATATACGCTTGATGCCGCTTTGGATGTTGACGGTGATCTTACTATTTCTAATGCTTCAGGTGTATTGGATCTTGCTGACGAAAACCTTACTCTTGCCGGATCGTCTGCATTTGCGAATGACGGTACGTTGAAGTTTAATGGGGCGGTTGGACAGACAATTACAAATCTTACTATCGATACTACCAGCGGTACAACTGAGTATACGGGATCCGGGACGTACGCCGAACTGTTTTTAGGGGACGCATATTACAATCTCGCTTTTTCTGGAACAGGAGATTATACCCTTGATAGCGCTCTTACGGGTAATGGAACTCTCACCATAGGCGCCGGCGTCTCTATAGCCCAGGGGGCATATGACGTTACACTTAAGGGGAATACAGCTATTGCCGATGATACGTATACAGCCGGAAGCGGTGATTTCAATCTTTTCGGTGACCTTACTCTTGATGCCGGCAATAATAATCTCGGTCATGTCGTTGTCGGCCAGAGCCCTGACCAGACGACTCTTACGGAGAATTTGACAGCCGCGGATATCACGATAAACGGTGGTGATTCGCTTATTACTGACGGTTATAATATTACCCTTAGTGATTTCCTGTCTATTGTCTCTACAGGTACACTGAATGCGACAAGTGGTGCGGGAGGCGACAGCACTATTAGTGTTGGAGGGAACTGGACCAATGCGGGGACATTTACAAGTGGCGCAAGCGCCGTTACATTTACTGCGACTGATACGGATAATACCATAACCTCTGGAGCCCAGAATTTTTACAATTTTACGGTGAACGGGTCAGGCGGCAAGTGGACCTTGCAGGACGCGCTAACTGCTACAAATAATGTATCCGTAGCGCTTGGTACACTGGATCTGGCTGCGCAGGATTTGGATGTTAATGGCAACTTAACTGTAAGTGGAGGAACTTTAGACGGCAGTGACACGGCTTGTGATATAGACGTTGACGGTAATGTTGCGATAACCAGCGGCACGCTTATAGCACCCGCGGTCTCGGATAACACGTCGTTCATGGTGGGTGAGAACTGGGAAGTGAGTAGCACCGGGACCTTTACCCACAGTAGCGGACGTGTGGTATTTAATGCGACTGATACGGATAATACAATAATAACTACATCAATCAATTCGGACGATTTTCATGAACTCACTTTCAACGCATCGGGAGGAAAATGGACTCTTCAGGATAATCTGGGAATAGGCGGGGCTTTGGCTGTAACTACGGGGATACTGGACCTGGATTATCACATATTGACAGGCAATATAACCAGTTCCACGGCAACTACCATAGCTTCTGGGGGTGCGCTTCAGACAGGCGAAGGAACATATACTTTTTATGACGTGGCGAATAGCGGAACTTTGACAATAGAAGGGGTCGGGACAAATATAACATTCACTTCAATCGTTAATAACACAGGCAGCACTGTTAAGTTCATAGGTAAAGCGGCTGACACGAGTGCCGTAACGGTGAAGTCGCTTACTTACTATAATTTGGAGATAGATGAGACGCAGAATGGTACGACGTTTACACTGGGTGGAGCTGTAGTAAGTACGAACATTACCATAACAGACGGAACATTAGATACCTCAAACGGCAATAATTAC
>CAYWDJ010000054.1:0-9705 GCA_964457005.1 uncultured Planctomycetia bacterium | reverse complement strand
GGTGCTTTGCTTCGCATGGCCAGTTCATAAACCTATGTGCGTACTGGAAATCAAGTTTTACGATTGATGTGTACTTGTCGTTTGACATGATAATCCCCCTTTTGGTTTAGTTGCGTTTTTTATTATTATACTCTCAAAGAGATGGTCAGTACAGATGATTACTGTTCGGGGGAAGGTAGTATGTTTTTCGCCCTCTGGAATGCCTGTGCTTTAGCCAAGCATCTACTTCTGTTATTCGGAATCGAATACCTTTGGGAAACTTATAACAAGGGATATAGCCCATATGAACCCAGTCATATATGGTTCTTACGCTGACATCTAAATACCCAGCAACATCTTTAATTTTTACCAGATTCCCCATGGGTCAGAATCCCTCCCTCTCCGCCTACCATAAAAACAAAAAGCCCCAAACCGTTATACTTCAACGACTTGGAGCCGGGAAACCGAGGAGCGAAACGACGAGGTTCCCCGGTGCCTACACAAGCTATGAGCGAATTGAACAAACCGGAAACTTGTTTCCAAGGTTTGTGAAATGAGCGAATAGCAAAGGATTAGCCGAAGGCTGATCCTTACATTTAAAACAAAAAAGCGGAAGAGTGTTTATGCTCTTCCGCTTTTGGTTTTAAATGGTGGAGGTGCCGGGAGTATCCTCTTTTCGTGCTCAAATGGGGCATTTCACCACGATTCCACCACGATTTGTACTTTTATTGTACCATTATTTTGTTCTTTTTATCTTCAAAAATGAACCACAGAACAGCTCATTATGCACAAATTACACCTTGGATGGGCACGTTTTGGGAACACAACAATGAACGAGAGGGAGGGATAAGGAGCTATGCAGTTATAAATTATTTTGATACATGCACTTATGAATAATACGCCTGCTTTCTATACAACTTTTGTACACTTTTAAAATAAAATATTGCGCTTATATTTTACCAGATTTGCCATTTTCTTCTAGCTTTTTATGCCTCACTACTTTTGCACGTACCATGTATATCACATCTTCAGCAATGTTTGTTGCGTGATCGCAGATCCTCTCCAGATGTCGAGCGACTAGAAGCAGCGGTATCGCTCTTGTAGCAGTAGCCCCATCTTTGACCAGATAACTATTAATAAGCTCTTCTTGTATAGCTTTCTTAAGTCCATTTGCTTCCGGGTCTGACAAAATAACTTCTTTTGCCTTTTTTTCATCACGCTCCACAAAAGCATCGATAGAACCTCTTACCATCTTTTGAGCTATTTCTGACAGCTTCGGAATATCTATTAAAGGCTTGAGTAAAGGCTGGTCCACTATTTCTAAAACTCGCTGTGCTATATTTACAGCTAAATCAGCTATTCTTTCAAGTTCAGCATTTATCTTCATTCCTGTAGTTATAAACCTTAGATCTGTCGCTATCGGCTGCTTTAATGCCAACAGCTCAATGGCATTCTCTTCTACGATATTTTCAAGTTCATCTATTTTAGTGTCATCCTGAATAACACTATTAGCCATATCTCCATCTCTATTTTTCAAGGCTTCAGTAGATTTTAAAATAGCTTCTTCCGCCAAAGTCGCCATTTTTAATAAGTTCGTATTTAAACCTATTAGCTCTTTATCAAAATGTCTATCCATAATTTCAACCCCTTTGTATTTTTGAGTTATCCAAACCTACCAGTTATATACTCTTCTGTTATTTCTTTTTCTGGATTAGTAAAAATCTTCTGTGTTTCGTCATGCTCTACCAACTCTCCAAGCATAAAAAATGCTGTATAATCAGATATCCTGGCTGCCTGTTGCATATTATGGGTAACGATTACTATGGTATATTTCTTTTTTAGCTCCTGTATTAGCTCTTCAATTTTCGCTGTTGCTGTTGGATCAAGTGCAGAAGCTGGTTCGTCCATTAAAAGCACTTCAGGCTCAATAGCTAAAGCTCTGGCTATACACAATCTTTGTTGCTGTCCTCCTGAAAGATCAAAAGCACTTGCCTGCAACCTATCCTTGACTTCTTCCCACAAGGCAGCACCCTTCAAGCTCTCTTCAACTTTACGTTCAACATATTCTTTATCTTTTCTACCGTTAACACGCAAGCCATAAGCAACATTATCAAAGATCGATTTAGGAAAAGGGTTGGACTTTTGAAACACCATACCCACCCGCCTCCTCAATTCTACCACATCCATATTTTCATCAAAAATGTTTTGCCCGTCTATCAACATAGTTCCACTAGCTCTAGTTCCGGCAATGGTATCATTCATACGGTTAATATTTCTTAAAAACGTCGATTTTCCACAACCAGAAGGCCCTATAATCCCAAGAACCTTGTTGTTATATATATTCAAATTAACATCTTTTAAGGCCTGTTGTTCTCCATAAAAAAAGTTAAAATCTTTTACCTCTATCTTTGTCTTATGCATCCTACTCCTTCTTCCTCTTTCTTAATTTATATCTCAAGACAACAGCAAACATGTTCATTGAGCAAATCAGGACTATTAAAACAAGTGCCGTGGCATATGCAATGGGCCTAACTGTTTCTATAGCATGGTGCTGTGTGGCCATTATATACAGATGATATGGCAGCGCCATAAATTGTTCGAATAATGATTTTGGTAAAAAAGGTAAAAAAAACGCTGCACCCGTAAATAGTATTGGAGCTGTCTCCCCTGCTGCCCGGGCTAAACCCAATATGGTTCCTGTCAGCATTCCTGAAATAGAATACGGTAATACATTAGTTTTTATAGCTTGCCATTTAGTAGCGCCAAGCGCTAAGGCTCCATCCCTGTATGATTGGGGCACATTCTTCAAAGCTTCCTCACTTGCAGTAATCGTCCATGGGAGTGTCATAAGCCCTAATGTTAACCCTGAAGCCAGCACACAAGTGCCAATATGCATCATCTGCACAAATAAAACTACACCAAAAAGCCCATACACAATAGAAGGTACTCCTGAAAGATTCCTTATTGACATGCGTATAATGCGGGTAAATATGTTATCATCAGCATATTCGTTAAGATATACAGCACATCCCATACCGAGTGGAACGGAAAGAACGGCCGTCAGGATTGTTACAAAAAAAGTGCCGACTATGGCTGGAAAAATCCCCCCTTCTGTCATACCATTTTTAGGTGGCTGAGTAAGAAACTTCCAACTTATCGTCCCTATCCCCTTGCTCACAATATCAAAAAGTATTAACAGCAATATTAAGCCCACTAATCCCACGCATAAGCGTAATATCCAAAAACCTAATTGTTCTGTTATCTTTTTTTTGTTCATCCTCTTTTTCCCTGATATTTATGTAAAATCATATCTGACGTCATATTTACACAAAAAGTCATAATAAAAAGGACAAGCCCCACTGCGAACAATGCATAGTAGTGCGTTGTATAGTACGGCACCTCTCCTAATTCAATGGCTATGGTCGATGTCATTGTTCTCACAGAATCCAGATAACTCCTGGGCATTGCTGGTGCACATCCGGTAGCCATAAGAACTGTCATCGTCTCGCCAATGGCTCTTCCCATGCCCAGCATACAGGCCGCAATAACTCCGGATAAGGCTGCCGGTATTTTAACTTTAATAATTGTCTGCCATTTTGTCGCGCCAAGAGCCAATGATGCCTGAGAATAACTTTCGGGAACGCTATTTAGAGCGTCTTCAGACAAACTGATTATTGTCGGCAAAGCCATTACTCCTAGTAAAATAGATCCGTTCACGGCATTCAATCCATTGGGAAGCCCGAACGTTTTTGAAATAACAGGTCCCACAAAAACTATACCAAGAAAACCTATGACAACAGACGGAATCCCGGCAAGTATTTCAATAATCGGTTTTACAATCTCTCTGACTTTAGGACTTGCCACATCTGAAAGATATGCAGCAGCACCTATGCCTATGGGAACCGCGAAGATAAGAGCACCTGCGGTCACCATAATTGTGCTTACCAACATTGCCCCTATTCCATATGTCTCTCTTACATATGAGGTAGGATTCCATGTAGAGCTAAAAAGAAACTCTTTTATGTTGATTTCTTTAAAAGCTGGTATGGCTGTAAAAACAAGAAGTGCAAATATCCCTACTAAGATAAGGACTACCAAAAGACCATTAAACAAAAAGAGGCTATGAATAAGTTTTTCTTTGATCTTCATTTATCCATAGCCTCCTTTATCTGTGCTTTATACACCTATACTCTTCTTATTAAAGTCTTCATATTCCTTGGGTATCGGGAAAAATCCTTCGTTCTCCACAATCTCTTGTCCTTCTGAACTGATTTCGAAAAGAAGGAAATCTCTAACAGCCTCATTGGGCGTGCCATTTATATACTGATTAAGAGGACGTGCTATTGGATATTTACCGCTTTTAACATCCTCTGAGTTAAGTGGACTAGCATAATCTGATCCGGCATACGCTGCAACACTAACTACATTCAAGTCTTTAGCTTCTTTTACATACCCTACCCCAACGTATCCAATCCCAGATTTATCATGCCTGACAGCCTCCACAATCTGAGAATTACCATTCATCCTCTTCATCCTTTGAGAATAATCCCCTTTTAACACGACATCTCTAAAAAAGACAAACGTACCAGAATTAGACTGCCTGCCATAAAGTGTAATCGGGATATTATCGCCACCTATATCACTCCAGTTGGTAACTTCTCCTCTAAAAATCTTACCGATCTCATCCATCGTTAACTTTGTTACAGAATTATTGCCATTAACAATCACGCTTAAACCATCCATCGCTATAACAACCCTTTTAGGAGTTATTCCTAAAGAAGTCGCTCTACTAATCTCTTTGGGCTTCATGTTTCTGGAAGCATCAGCAATATCACACTTGCTGTTCATAAGTGCCGCTATACCCGTTCCGGAACCACCTCCAGTTACAGCTATATATTTCCCGGGGTTCTTCTCCATGTATACTTCGCTTAGCTTTTGTACGAGATTTATCAGCGTATCAGATCCTTTAATCTGGATCATATCTCTAGCCTGAAGATTGCTCGCACCCAAACATAAAGCCAAAGCAAATATTGCAATTATTTTGGTGTATTTTTTCATCATTAAACTCCTTTTTTCTCTTTTATATTACTATTTTTGTGTTTCATAACTATTACGCCTATGTGAACTTTGTGTGAACTTAAAATTTTGTCTTTATATCCAACTGAAGCAGCTGGTATGGTTCTACATCTCCAGGAACACCACTATTAAGCTGTATTGGTTCCATCCGATAGTATTCTAAGCACAGAACGGTGTTCTTTAATACTGCATATTGGATACCGACATTAAAACCCTGAGCGTTTGTACCTCCTCCGGATGATGCACCTGTTTCTTTCGCCCAACCAACAAAGTCAGAATCCGGCAGATAATCCGGTACCGCATCTCTTTCAAGATAACGCCAGTTACCCCACACCTTCCATTGTCCCGGTTTTTTTGGTTTTTTTGTGCCAAGATAACCTCCAACTATACCTCCAAAATTATCATTACTTGGATTCGTATTCCAAATAAGATCGGTATATAGTCCATGGCCCATTTTGAAATCAAAAAACTGCTTGCTGTCATACCTTATTAAAAAATCAACTAAGTTATAATCATATTCAAATTCTGTAGTACCGGAAACAAATGTGTTTGTTCCTGCCCCCTGCCTGGATAATGCATCTGTAAAATCTCTGCCTTCTCGTTGTACATTGGTGAAATCATAATATGCAACTCCCAGATTAAGCCCTGCATCCCAATCTTTTATCAGATCCATTTTAAGCCCGCCTTGAAGAGCTATCAGCATGGGATCCCCTTTGGTCCACTGATCTCCGAGCAACCAAAAGTAACCACCATTTGAATAAAAATTTGTAGATACATCACCTAAATTAAAAGGCGAAGACATAAACTGAGCCCCAACACCATCCAAGGTAATATCGCTGTCCCACAATAATTCTGTTTTCTGCATTGGGTTTGAGAATTTACCACCCCAGAATGTAGCATTCCCGAGGTTGTTGGGTAATTCCGGCGTCCACTTGATGTAATACTTATCAAGATGGGCTTCGGGATGACCAAAAGTACCGTCGCCATCATCAGATAAGGTCTGGTTGGTTGATCTTGCATCATCACTTCCGGTGACCAATCTAATACCTGCTGCTATCTGATCATTCACTTTCCCTTCTACGCCTAGTCTTCCCCTAATTCTGTTCCTCACTCTGCTGCCGTTTGAATTGTCATGGTTGTCCTGCCAATCTACCTGTGTTCTAAATCTTACATCACCTTTTACTTTTATTCTCTGAGTCCACGAAGGTGCTGTAATTGCCTTACCTTCGGCAAGTTCTTTTGTCGCTTCTTCTTTTGCTTCAGCTTTTAGTATCTGTCCTTCATAGGGCGTTAGTATCCCTTTCTCTACCAGCTTATTAACCAGTATATCCATTTCTCCTGCCCACACACTAGTAGCACAAAAACCAACAAATGAAACTAATAACAGCAATATGACCATTAACTTTTTCTTCATCTTTCTTTCTCCTCCTTTTGAATAATTTTTCAATAAATTATTTTTGTTTACAAAACTTATTTTCTTCTTCAAAACATGCAGATGTTAAATCTTCAGAATTATCAAAGTTAAACATCTCTAGTTGTAAATTTGGCCAGTTGTCACCTCCTTCTCTTTCTGTCTTTCTGCGAGATCTAACTACCGTTATTAAGTCCTCGGTCATTCTCTTAGAAAACTTTAAATGACCTATTCCTATAGCAATAACTGCTACTACAAAAATGACTACTACAACTGCTTCCATGTTTTCCTCCTTCCTTGATTTTCAAGTAAATTGTATCTTTTTTGTGTGGAGGAATTTTTACAGAAAAGTGAACTTTAAGTGAATTAAAATATGGACGTATTCCGCCCTAAGGGGAGTAAAAAGATGTAAAAAAATGGGTGAATTATGCTTTATGAATTGTGAAACTAAAAGTGGAACCCTGGCCAAGTACGCTCTTGACTGTAACTTTGCCACCATGCCCTTCTACTACATGCTTGACTATAGAAAGTCCAAGTCCAGTTCCACCTGACTTGCGAGAACGTGCTTTATCAACACAATAGAAACGTTCAAAAACCCTGGGAAGGTCTTTTTCGGAAATACCTATGCCATTATCACGAACATCAATTCGAATAAATTCTTTTTCTTCCACCGCTGTAATAGAAACTTTTTCGTTTTCATCTGTGTATTTTACGGCATTATCGATTAGGTTCAAAAATACCTGTGTGATAAATGTCTCATCAGCTAAAACGTCTGAGATCCTGCTGTTGATCCCGTTTTCTATCGCTATTGCTTTCTTCTTCGCCTGAACCTCAACTTGTGATACAACTTTTTTAACTATCGGGTACAGCGAACAAGGCCTTAAATTCATATCTACCTTTCCCGACTCTATCTTTGAAAGATCCAACAAATCTTCTATAAGCCTAACCAAACGATCAGAGTTTTCTTCTATGATCTTTATAAACTCTTTAGCACTTTCCTTGTCATCTAAAGCTCCGGCATTTAACGTCTCCGCAAATCCCTTAATACTTGATGCAGGTGTTCTAAGTTCATGTGAGACGTTAGCGATAAAATCTTTTCGTATTTTCTCTAAACGTCGTATTTCAGTAACATCGTGAAACACTAACACCGCACCCTCTATTTCACCTTCCCTAAATATAGGAGTTCCATGCACAATTATTTTCTTTTCTTCGGGCAGCAAAATTGATAGTTCCCTTGATTCGACACCTGTTCTCATATCTAATACTTTGTCGGTAATTTCCTGAATTTCAACATTTCGAATAATCTCAATGGGTTTTTTCCCTTCAGGTTCATGTTTAACCACAATTAACCCTCTTAAAGATTTATTCATAAGGAGGATCTCTCCTGCGGGATCTACCACCATCACTCCGTCAAACATACTAAAAAGAACAGCCTCTAGCTTAGCTTTATTGTTTTCGAGTTGTTCTATCTTAGAACATACTTCCGAAGACATGTGGTTAAAAGCTTCAGCAAGCTCTCCTATTTCATCCTTGGCTTTAACTGATATTTTCTTCGTGAAATCACCCGCCGCTATTTCTCTAGCCACCTCGGATATGTACTCTATTGGTCTTGAAACAAAACGAGCTGCTATAAAGCTTCCCAGAATTGAGACAAGTAGAGCTATTAAGAATGCAATGAATAAAACTTTTTTCAAATGTCCCGATATTATATCAACTTCTGATAGCGGCATAGATAATCTCACAACACCTTGTGGGTTATCTTTTCCGAAAGATACAGCGATATAGAGCATGTATTGCTGAACTGTTGTGCTGAAACGCCTACTTTGACCTACCCTATTTTTTAGAGCTTCTTGTACCTCAGGCCTATAAAGATGGTTTTCAACTTTCTCTAGATTTTCACCATTAAGCTCTGAATCGCCCAGCACCTTTCCGTCAAGCCCAATAATAGTTACCCTGGAGCTAATACTCTCACCTGCTTCATCAGCAATACTGTCAATGTCTTTTAATCGTGGATATCCAGGGAAATCTTTCTCGAGAAACAGCTTTGCAAGTAAAGCCTCTTTTGTTAGAGCAGTCTTAATTCTCTGATATGTATAATCTTTAAGAGTTGAATCAAGGTAAGTAAATACCCCTAACAATATACATGCTGTTATCAAACAAAATATTATCGTTATTTTATAGTGAATACTTATCTTCAAATTTATCCCTTTTCGCTAAAACGATATCCAACACCCCTTATCGTCTCTATCAAATCTCCTGATTTTCCAAGTTTTTCACGCAACCTCTTAATATGAGTATCTACTGTACGGGTTGTTACATCCGAAGCGATATCCCAAACATCATCCAACAATGTGTCTCTTGACTGCACTCGTCCTATTCTTTGCATCAAGATAACCAACAATTTAAATTCCATATTCGTCAGCTCAACTTCTTTTTTATCTATAGTCACTTTATGCTTCGATAAATCAACTGTCAGTTTGCCTTTTTTCAATAAATCCTTTTCAACTTCTACTGGTTTCAGCCTTTTCAATATTGCTTTGATACGCAAGACTAATTCCCTGGGGCTAAAGGGCTTAACCATGTAATCATCTGCACCAAGCTCAAAGCCCACTACTTTGTCGACTTCCTCACCCTTAGCTGTAAGCATTAGTATCGGTGTATTGGAAAGTTTCTTATCCTGCTTGACTCTCCTGCAAACCTCTAATCCGTCTATCCCAGGAAGCATGATATCAAGTATGATAAAATCGGCAGCATCTTGATCCAGTGTTTTTATAGCATCTTCTCCGTTGAAAGATACCATGCACCTGAAACCTTCTTTCTCCAGATTATATTTTATAAGTTTGGATATATTTTTGTCATCTTCAACAATTAAAATAGTTTCTTTAGTCATTTCGTCTAATCCTCTTTTATATTCACAATACCTTACTCTTATTATCTCCTAGCTTCGGAATAAATCAATTCATATTATATCACACGCATAGTATATGATTTGCATGTGAAGTTCTAATGAACACAATGTGACAATTCTGTGAATATATATTATTCAATCTTAGCAAAAATATTTGGCTACAAACTGCTCCAAATATCAATAAAAGTCTTTAATCGCTTGGCGTCAATCCCACCACGATTTCACCACGATTTGCACCAAAAAGTGTACTTTTACCCCTGATGATAACTGACGGTATGACCTTCCCCCCGAAAACAGTGCCACTTGTAATTAGAGTGAGAACGTGTTAAAA
>CAYWDJ010000053.1:6631-9718 GCA_964457005.1 uncultured Planctomycetia bacterium | reverse complement strand
CAAAATATTTATTTACTTCAGAAAGTGTGACAGAAGGACATCCGGATAAGGTTTGTGACCAGATATCTGACGCTGTTCTGGATGCTATTCTTAGAGATGATCCTTCAGCCAGGGTTGCTTGTGAAACGATGGTGACAACCGGACTCGCTATGGTTGCCGGAGAGATCACTACTTCATGTTACGTCAACATTCCGAATGTTGTGAGAGATACTATCAAAGGTATAGGTTATACTCATGCTGATTACGGGTTTGACTACAAGACATGTGGAGTTGTAACGTCGGTTCAGGGGCAGTCACCCGATATCGCTATGGGTGTTGATCCGGGAGGGGCAGGAGACCAGGGCATGATGTTTGGTTACGCGACAGATGAAACAAAGACGCTTATGCCGATGCCGATCACTTTGAGCCACCAGCTTTCAAGGAGGCTTGCTAAAATCCGTAAAGATAGAATCGTTGATTATCTGAGGCCTGACGGTAAAAGCCAGGTTACAGTTGAGTATGATGACGGAGCTCCCAAACGTGTGGAAGCTATTGTTATTAGCGCGCATCATGATCACAAGGCGACAATGAGCCAGATCCAGGAAGACATCCAGAAACTTGTTATCGACGAGGTCATTCCTAAGAACCTCGTAGATGCCGATACTAAGGTGTACATCAATCCTACCGGAAGGTTTGAGGTCGGCGGTCCGCATGGTGATACAGGTCTTACCGGAAGAAAGATCATAGTTGATACTTACGGTGGTGTTGGAAGTCATGGCGGCGGATGTTTCAGCGGTAAGGATGCGACAAAGGTTGACAGGTCAGCTTCTTATATGGCACGTTATATCGCGAAGAATATCGTAGCTTCGGGGGCGGCGAGCAAATGTGAAGTACAGCTTGCCTATGCGATCGGTGTTCCGGAACCTGTAAGTATCATGATCAACACTTTCGGCACTGGTAAGGTCGACGAAAGCAAACTCGTAAAAATAGTCAGGGAAAAATTCAATCTTACCCCGGGCGGAATTATCGAAAAGCTTATGTTGAGGCGTCCGATATTCCAACAGACTGCGGCCTATGGTCATTTCGGAAGGAATGAAGAAGGCTTTACGTGGGAAGAGACCGATATGGCAGAAGAAATAAAGAAAGCGTGTTAATAGCTATAAGCTGTAAGCTATAAGCTGTAAGCTGTAGGATTAAAATGGAGGAACATGAAAAGCGCAACACAAGAATATAAAGTAAAAGATATGGGACTGGCCGATTGGGGCAGGATAGAAGTAGAGATAGCTGAGAAGGAAATGCCCGGGCTTATGTCCATTAGAGAAAAGTATTCAACAGAGAAACCACTCAAAGGCATCAGGATAATGGGATCGCTGCACATGACTATACAGACGTCGGTGCTTATTGATACTCTTGTTGCGCTTGGGGCGGACGTTCGATGGGCAAGTTGTAATATCTTTTCCACGCAGGACCATGCGGCCGCTTACTCGGCCAGCATAGGGGTTCCTGTTTTTGCATGGAAAGGAGAGACTTTGGAAGAGTTCTGGCGGTGTACAGAAAGGGCTCTTACTTTCCCGGATGGAAAAGGTCCGCAGCTTATAGTAGATGACGGTGGAGACGCTACTTTAATGATGCATCTTGGATATGCCGCTGAAAAGGACGCTTCCACTCTCGACAAGGACGTATGTGGAGAGGATGAAGTGGAGCTTCTGAAGAATCTTAAGGCGCATCTCTCTGAAAACCCTACCAAGTGGACCGAAATGGTCAAGGATTGGAAGGGCGTGTCTGAAGAAACAACAACCGGTGTTCACAGGCTTTACCAGAGAATGGAAGCCGGAGAGCTTCTGGTTCCTGCCATAAATGTAAATGACTCTGTTACGAAGTCGAAGTTCGACAACCTCTATGGCTGTCGTGAATCACTTGCTGACGGAGTTAAAAGAGCTACGGATGTCATGATAGCCGGTAAGGTTGCTGTTGTATGCGGGTATGGAGATGTCGGGAAAGGTTCCGCTCAGTCCTTAAGAGGTTTTGGGGCAAGAGTAATAGTCACAGAGATAGATCCTATTTGTGCTTTACAGGCCGCGATGGAAGGCTATGAAGTAACTACAGTGGAGGACACTTTGGGTGAAGGCGACATATATGTTACCACTACGGGAAACAAAGACGTCATTACCATAGATCATATGGCAAAGATGAAAGACCAGGCGATCGTTTGTAATATCGGTCACTTTGACAATGAGATACAGGTGTCGAAGCTTGAGAATTTTCCGGGAATAAAGAAGCTGAACGTTAAGCCACAGGTGGATAAATATATCTTTCCGGATGGAAAGGAAATATATCTTCTGGCGGAGGGAAGACTTGTGAATCTTGGATGCGCGACAGGACATCCTTCGTTTGTTATGTCGAATTCCTTTACCAATCAGGTTCTTGCTCAGATAGACCTTTGGGAGAACAAGGATACATACGAAAATAAGGTGTATCGTCTTCCTAAATATCTTGATGAGGAAGTTGCCAGGCTTCATCTTGAAAAAGTTGGCGTTAAGCTCACAAAGATGACTGACGATCAGGCGGCGTATTTGGGACTTCCCATGAATGGGCCTTATAAATCTGATCATTATAGATATTAATGTAAATTAAAAATTTAAAATTAAAAATCCAAGATTTGAAAAACAAGGCCGTCATTGCGAGAAGCCCGAAGGGCGACGAAGCAATCTGAACAAAGAGGGAAACGATGCACAAAATTAAGAGGGTCGGAGTTCTGACTTCCGGAGGAGACTCTCCGGGGATGAATGCCGCTATAAGAAGTATTGTCCGAAAAGCCGTACACGAGGATCTTGAGGTTGTAGGTATACTCAGGGGATACGAGGGTTTGATCAACGGAGAGCTTTTGGAAATGGATTCTCGCAGCGTGAGCAATATCCTTGGGAGAGGCGGCACTATACTCAAAACTGCCAGAAGTAAAGAATTCATGACTAAAGAGGGACAACAGAAGGCCGTCAATGTTATAAAAAAGAATAACATTGATGCGCTTGTTATTGTCGGAGGTAACGGTTCTCTGCAGGGAGCCCATATTCTTGAAAAAGACTGGGGCATTACAACTGTCGGAGTTCC
>CAYWDJ010000053.1:3019-6531 GCA_964457005.1 uncultured Planctomycetia bacterium | reverse complement strand
TGTGGAAATGCTGAAATGTTGGCATCAAGATTGGATGAGGCCGGGGACTTTGATGTGAGGCCGGTTGTGCTGGGGCATGTCCAGAGGGGAGGATCTCCTCTGGCTCCTGACAGAATAATTGCTTCGGCAATGGGGGCGGCGGCAATTGACGCTCTGCTTGCCGGCGAAAGAGGCGTTATGGTCGGCATAGAAGGCCGAACGCTTAAGCTTGTTCCATATGAAAAAGCGTGTTTCGATAGAGAAAAAGACATGGCTTTTTACAATCATTTGTACGAGCTTACTAAACTGTTCGCTAAATAAGAATTGATCCCAATAAATGAGAATTGTAAATAAATATCTTCTGAAAGAACTCGCCGGGCCTTTTTTAGCGGCCCTTTTTATTACCACGCTGATACTGGCGGCGGGCAATATCATGCAGACTGCCGACATGGTCATAAATAAAGGGGTCGAGTTGATGCAGGTGGTAAAGATCTTCCTATTTTTCCTGCCGTACGTACTCATATTCACCATACCAATTTCAGTTCTTGCGGCTGTGCTTCTTGGCTTTGGAAGGCTTTCGGGTGATAACGAAGTCACGACTTTAAGAACGAGCGGGATAAGTATATTTACTGTAATAATGCCCATTATTCTTTGCGGGTTGATTATAAGTCTATTCAGCGTTCCTTTGAATGACAGGCTTCTTCCTCAGGCCGAGTTCGAGGCAAGGAAGCTGGTGAAGACGGTAGGAATAAAACATCCCGCGGCATTGCTTGAGCCCGGGGTTTTTGTTAGAGGTTTCAAGGATTATATAATTTTTATATACTCCGTCAAGGGCAACAAGCTGGAAGACATCCGGATATATCAGCCCAGAGATAATCAGCCTACCAGGGTTATTGTGGCCGAGAAGGGTGAAATAATATCTATGCCGGAGGAAGATAGCATAAAACTCAAGCTGGAAGACGGCACGGCGGATGAGATAGACGCTGATAACCCTGATGAGTTCTACAAGATCGCCTTCGAAGAATATTTTATGATACTTAACCTTAAAAACGCGGTTAATGCCGATTCGATACAGAAAAAGTCGAGGGAGAAGAGTATCAGAGAATTGAGCTCCGACATAGAAAAGTTGGAGGCGGATGATATTGACGCTATTCCATTAAGGATAGAGATACACAAAAAGATCGCGCTTGCTTTCTCGAGCTTCGTTTTTGTTCTTGCGGGGATACCGCTGGCTATAACGACTCACAGAAGAGAAAAATTTGTAGGTTTCGGTTTGGCTATCGTTCTGTTCCTATTGTACTGGGGGATAATGCTTAGCGGTATTGCATTTTCTATCAAAGGAGTTATCCCGGCATGGGCGGGGGTCTGGTCGGCAAATATAGTGCTTGCGGTACTTGGAGTGTTTTCTTTTTACAGATTGTCAGGGAAATAAGATGAGAATTCTCGAGAAATACGTATTAAAGAGTTATGTCGTTTCATTTATTTTTTGCATCGTACTATTAATAGTCCTTGGTGTTATAGGTGATATTCTCGGATTTTTAGATGATATCGTGCAGAAAAATATTCCGTTAAAAAGTATACTCTCATTTTATCTTCATCTAGCGCCTTTCGCATTTGTTAATATGGCGCCTTTCGCCAGTCTTTTAAGCGCTGTCTATGTTTTTAATAATTTAAGCAAGTATCATGAGGTTACAGCCGTTATAGCCAGCGGATTGAGTCTTTGGGGCTTGCTCAAGCCTATACTGCTGGCGACCTTTGCTTTATGTCTTGTGATTTTTATCGTGAACAACGAATTCGTTCCACAGTCAATGCGTATGGCCAATCGCATCAAGTGGCAGGAGCTGGATAATGTAAAAACCAAGGGCGTTGGAAAGATCAAGAACATTGCGGTGTATGGTAAGGGAGACCAGATAATATTTTCGAAGGCCTATGTCCCCGGCACAAAGACATTAGAGAATGTAATAATACATAGACAGGACAAGGACCATGATGTAACCGAGAAGATCAGTGCCCGGATCGTTAAGTGGGAAGACGGGGGATGGGTGGGGAAAGATGTCATAATATTTAAGCTGGGGGTTGGAGGAAAGTTTAGCAGCGACCCCGAAGTCTTCAAACACGTAAAGATTGACATTAAGGAGACCCCTCAGGATTTTATTGACAATGAATGGGATCCTAAATATATGAGTTACAAACACTTAAAACAATATCTTAAGGTTTTTGCTTCAGCTTCTAAAATGACGGTAAGGCGTTTGACTGTTGAACTTAATTATAAGATAGCTTTTCCTTTCACAGCCTTAATTACGGTGTTGGTCGGGGTTCCTTTCAGCATTGAGACGGGCAGGGCCAATGCTCTCATCGGTATGGCAAGGGGTATCACAATAGCCATATTGTATCTTCCTGTCATGGCCATAAGCCTGGCTCTGGGTAAGTCGGGGGTGCTTCCGCCCGTTCTCTCGGCTTGGCTCACCAATATCATCTTTGTTTGTATCGGTGCATACTTTATCAATCGCAAAAGCTAGTATCCATTTCTGCATTTTTCGGACATAAGATATTCTGCGCGTCTTTCCCAGAAATCAATGCCTTTAATATCTTGCAGGTGTAGTTAATCAAAGAAGTGTACATATTTAGGGCATATCGATTCCTAGGATTCGGTGCTCGAACATCTTATATCCGTTATATATAATACTGGGGTGTGCTTTTTTTGCTTATTGCATGATGACTTATAAAAAATAAACAGACAGGTTACAAAGTCTTTGCTATGGTGAAGGCGCGGACTTCCGAAGCTCCTGCTTTATATAATTCTTTTGCGCAGGAATCCAGGGTGGCTCCGGTTGTTGTTACGTCATCTAGTAGTAAGATTTTCATGTTTTCTATCCTTGAAGGGTGTTTTGCTTTAAATACATTTGCGAGGTTCTTTATCCTTTCTGCTCTGGTGAGGCTGGATTGCGGCGGGGTGTTCCTCTTTTTAACAAGAATATTGTTACATACGGGTATACCGAGACGTTTGGAGAGTAATCCTGCCAATGCCTCAGATTGATTGAATCCACGTTTTCTTTTTCGGGAGGGGTGCAGTGGCACCGGAATGATCATTGAGGTGTTCTCAGAAAAAGTAAGCATGTTTCTTTCAGTCGCTTTTAATAGTGATTCGATAGCCTTTAGCATGGCGAGATCTTTTCGGAATTTTAATTGTCTCAGCACCTCTTTAACGATGTTATCGTACTCTGAACAAGAATAGATTCGGGATATTTTTGGGGTGGAGGATATTCTGGGCGATGATGAGGAAATAAGGCGCTGTTCGCAGGGTGGGCAAATAGGCTCAGGATACGGTGCCTCTTCATTCCCGCAGATAGGGCAGGTGTGCGGGAATATAATGTCAATAAGGGGGTATATTAAGCGCCTCATAGTATAATAGACACCATGTGTGGACAAAATCCTGCATTTTTTTTGCTTTTGCCGTGTATTAGGGTACAATATACCTTGAACTCGGGAGGGATCATGAAAAAAGAGACCTTGTTAAATAGCTCAATGCTGAT
>CAYWDJ010000053.1:0-2919 GCA_964457005.1 uncultured Planctomycetia bacterium | reverse complement strand
TTCTGGAAGGTAAGCATGGTCTATGGAACCTTTACATATGGTGTTGAATTTGAGTATTATGTCCTTATGTTGGGAGTTTGTGTTCCTCTTATTTTAGTAGGTGGAGGCAGCTGGTCAGTGTGGGACGTATAGCTTGACCGTCGAATATCATTTTGTTACAATACCATATAAATTGGAGGTGTATTTACATGAAAGTTATTATTGATGCTGATGCTTGTATAGGTTGTGGTTTGTGTGCTCAGATAGCTTCTGACATATATGAAATGCGGGGAGACAAGGCTGTGGTTGTGGGTGACAGTGTTCCCGGGGACAAGGAAGAATCCGCGCAGAACGGTGCGGACCAGTGTCCTGTCAACGCTATTGCCATTTCATAATCGTTCAGACCGGCAAACAGACAGTATATTTTTATAAGACCCCTCGATTAACCTCTGGCCGTATTGGGGGGTCTATTTTTGTGCAATGACGCTAAAGTGAGGATGAAAAGTGAGATTTCTTAAAAGAGTATTAGTTTTATTGTTGGCAGTTTTTGTCCTTATGGGGCTTTTTTATTCCTTCTATATGAGGCCCAGGCACGTGGTGCCCATACTTATGTACCATGCCGTTAACAATGATACTTCAACTTCCCTTAATGTGAAGCCTGTAAATTTTGCGCGGCAAATGTCTTTTCTCGAGGATGCTCGCTATAATGTCATATCCCTGAAGAAGTTTGTCGAAGGGGTTAAGGCCAAGGAAAAATTCCCTTCTAAAACGGTAGTTATTACGTTCGATGACGGGTTCGAAGATAATTATTTATACGCATTTCCCTCGTTGGCGAAACATGAGATACCGGCGACAATATTCGTAATTACGGACTATGTCGGAAAGAGGGAAGGCTACCTGACCTGGGATCAGGTGATACTCATGAAGAATAACGGCATTGATTTTGGAGGTCACACCAGAGACAATATATATCTGCCGTCCCTAAAGTCGGACAAGGAATTGTGGGAACAGATTGCCGGGTGTAAGGAGGATCTAAAGAAAAAAGCGAATTACACGGCCGAATTTTTCTGTTATCCGTCAGGCGGATTCAATGAACAGGTAAAGAATATTGTCAAAAAGGCCGGATATAAAGGAGCCTGTACTACGAACAGAGGATTTGACAAATCTAATACGGACGTTTTTGAGCTTAACCGCGTAAAAATCACTAATTCAGACATAACAAAACCATTTAATTTTAGAGCTAAGCTGTCAGGATATTACAACGTGTTCAGAAGCTTGAAAAAGGGAGACTAGCAAGCTATAAGCTATAGGCTATAAGTTATAGCCTATAAGTTGTAATCTATAAATTATATCTTACAGCTTAAAGCTTATAGCTGTAAGCTAATATGGGAGACTTAATGAGTGAGTCAATTAGATATGATGCTGAGGGGATGAAAGGGTTTCTTTCGGAAGAAGACATTAGTTCTATCCTGCCCGACCTTGCGAAAGCGCATGCCTTTATTGCGGACAAGAACGGATCCGGCAGTGAGTTTTTAGGATGGGAAGATCTTCCTGAAACATTGGACGATGGCCTCTTGTCGGATATTGAACAGACAGCGGCGCATGTAAGAAATATTTCCGATGTTATGATAGTTATTGGTATCGGTGGCTCTTATCTTGGGGCTAAGGCTGCCATTGCTATGCTTCGTCCAGATTTTGATACTGAGAAAAGGGTTTATTTCGCCGGATACAATTTGTCCGGTGAAAACTTGAATGAACTTTTGGCCATGATCAAGGATAAGGATATATGTGTTAATATTGTGTCCAAATCAGGAACAACAACCGAGCCCGCTATAGCTTTCAGAGTGATCAAAGCATTGCTTAAGAACAAATATGGCGAAGATGGCCTGAAAGACAGGATCATATGTACTACGGACAAAGAAAGGGGAGCACTCAAGGAAATAGCCGACAAAAATGGCTACAAGACTTTTGTTATTCCTGATAATGTTGGTGGAAGGTTTAGTGTTCTTACCTCCGTTGGCCTGTTTCCCATAGCCTGCGCGGGGATAGATATTCGGCAGATGGTGGCCGGAGCAAAAGACCAGATGAATGCCAGCCGGGAATGTGATATTGAAAAAAACATGAGCTATAAATACGCCGTTATTCGCAATGCTCTCTACCGTAAAGGGAAAAGGATCGAGATCCTTTCAAGCTTTGACAATAAACTCCGCTATCTTGATCAGTGGTGGAGACAGCTTTTTGGCGAGAGTGAAGGTAAGGGTGGACACAGCATTTTTCCCGCAGCCTGTGGCTTTTCCACAGATCTTCATTCTATGGGACAGTTGATTCAGGAGGGGGAACGTAACCTTTTTGAGACTTTCATGGTGTGCAAAAAAGAAGAAAAAGTTTGTGCCATTCCCGAGGCCCCTGAAAACTTGGACAATCTTAATTACCTGGCCGGTAAAGAGATGAGTTATGTTAATCTGAAGGCTTATGAGGCCACGAGAGAGGCCCATTTAGAGGGTGGAGTACCAAATTCAACTATATTTATCCCCGAGAAGTCCGCTTATTTTCTGGGACAGTTGTTCTACTTTTTTGAGAAAACCGTTGCCGCTAGTGCCTACATAGCGGGTGTGAATCCGTTTAATCAGCCCGGAGTTGAAGCTTACAAGAACAAAATGTTTAAACTGCTTGGTAAACCAGGCGTTTAAGAACGTGCCGCCAAGAATAAGCTGCTAACTAAATCATGGAGATACAGTTTACCGTACATACAATAGTCTTCGCTATCATAAAGCTTTTTGTGCTTATGTTTGCGGGGTATTTTTTGTATCAGTTTAAAACTATCAACGATTCTTTCGTTGATAAGTTGAGCGGAGTGCTGGTCAAACTTATATTCCCGGCCCTGATAATTTCAAAAACAATAAGTTATTTCAGTTTTTCAGAGTATAGTGATTGGTGGTT
>CAYWDJ010000052.1:0-9879 GCA_964457005.1 uncultured Planctomycetia bacterium | reverse complement strand
CTTGACCGGGGAGAATGTCCCATAACTTGTATGAAGCGTTACATAAGCTATTTGCACTCCACACGACTCAAGTTCTAAGAGAAGGTCCGTCGTGAAATGCAGGCCGGCAGTGGGTGCCGCGCTGGCCCCGTCCTTCTCAGCATAAACAGTCTGGTATTTTTCCTTGTCCAGACCGGTATCTTCCCGGGCGATATACGGCGGCAGCGGCATGTGCCCGCCTTTTAGAATTTTTTCTATCGGCGCGTTGAATTTGACGAGTCTCCCGGGAGACTTCTTTTCAAGAATAGTCGCCGTATATCCACTCTCCAACTCGACAACTTCGCCATTTTTAAGCTTTTTGCCTGGGCGGACCAACGCCCTCAGTTCTTCTCCGGAAGTATCAAGCAAAAATATCTCTACTTTTCCTCCCGTTTTCCGCTTACCATAGAGCCTTACGGGAATGACTCTGGTATTATTCAAGACAAGACAATCACCCTCTTTTATGTAATCCGTGATGTCCTTGAAAGTTTTCTCTTCAATAGTCCCTGGATCTCGCGCCACTACAAGAAGACGGGAGGCATCTCGATCAGCCAAAGGCTCCTGCGCTATAAGTTCCTTCGGGAGATCATAATTAAATTCATTTAACTTCATTTAGCTCAACTATCTTTGCTCCGGGATAAAAATGTCCTAAGATCCTCTTTTCATTCCACCGTCTTAACGAAAGGGCAAAAGTTCCCCACTGACAAAGTCCGACACCATGCCCCCATCCATAACCGCTAAAAACATAAAATCGCGGGTATTTCTTTACCCGAAAGTTAGTACTCTTAAGAAGACTTCGCCCGATAGCTTTTCTGAAATCCTCGATATCTATTTCAAACCATTTATTCCTGGACCTGAGACGCACATATTTTAAACGCCCTGAACTATCTCGTTCTCCATCCTTTATGTCGTCTATTCTGTTCACATTGTATCCCATCCCGTTCATTTTTTTAAGAATGGTTTTCGTGTTCACCTTCACTCTCCACCTGAAGTATGGCGACCATCTACACCAGCGGCTCTTGACCCCCTTCAAAGGCTCGATATCCTGCCCCCAAACATTAGCAATATCCTCAGTATGCCCCCCGCAACATGAATGAAAATATGCCGGAAGGACTTTTTTTTCGTACTCAAGGACCTTCGACCTGGTGGAATTAACAGCCTTATCCGTTCGCCACCTCTGGGCGGTAACCCCGCCATAAACTTGTGAAAAAGTGTCATCTGTAAGATCATAGGTTTTCTTTTTGCTCTGCCCTGCTTTATACACGGCATAACTGCGCGAAGCGATAGCCTGTGCCTTCAAAGCGGCAAACGGCCACAAAGCATTTACCTCTTTGGGCAAAACCCCCTTAAGATACTGCTCCAGCTCGACATGATTGATCACATTCAAACCATCATCCGAGCTTACAATATCTACATACCCTCCATACAGTACGCCGCCACATGAAAGCGGAGCGTCTTTCCCGGGTGAAATCCGAACGGTACCAAGCCTGTACGCTTTTTCATTTATTTTCATACCACCGGGGATAAACACTATTTTAGCGGAAAAAGGAGTGCCTTGTTTTTCCTGCAGAACTTCACCTGTCTCAAGAAGACGAATGACCAGGCTTTCATCTGAAGATATTTCTACCTCTTTGACATCATGTTCAAGCCTTACCCTTACGACAAAAGAATCGGCCTTCTTCGTGACAGGACTAAAAGGAAGGAAAAAAAAGAGAAGAACAGAGACCACAATAATGCCAACGATAAAAATTTTAACCGGATTATTATTAAATGTTGGCATCTTCATACAGGTCTATTTCCTAAGTAAAAAATGTAATAAGAAAGATAGGATCAAACTAAGCAAAATACAGGTCATTACGGGAAAATAAAAACTGAAATTTTCACGCTTAATTACTACATCACCGGGAAGTTTTCCGATCCACGGGATTTTTATCCCCAGAACAAAGATCCCCCCCACTACGATGAGCACAACTCCCGAAACTATCAATATTTTTCCGATACTATTCATAGGCTCCTTGCTATAAACATGATAGCTGTAAGCCGTAAGCTTTAAGAGATAGGAGCCAACACAATTTATAGCTTAAAGCTCAAAACAACTTCCCCTGTTGGCTGTTAAGCTTGCCAAGGTATTCACACGCCTCCTCTGTAAGCTCCCGCCCCCGGGGAGTTCTCCTTATGAAACCTATCTTCAACAAGTATGGCTCAACTACATCCCGTATGGTGTCGGTCTCCTCATTAAGAGACGAAGCAATAGCTTCTATCCCCACAGGTCCGCCCTTGTACGTTGTGTATATCATTTCGAGCATCCTGCGGTCGATCCTGTCCAGCCCCTTTTCATCTATCCCGTGACTGCCTAACGCGTTTATGGTCGCATCTTTCGTTATTTTCCCGTCAGACTTCACTTCCGCCCAATCCCGTACTCTTCGCAAAAGACGGTTAGCAATACGAGGTGTCCCACGAGACCTCATAGATATCTCTATGGCTCCCTGATCGTCTATCACAATACCGAGAAGACTGGCTGAACGCTTAATGATCTTCCTAAGTTCGTCAGGCGAGTAGAATTCCAGATGAAAATGCATTCCAAACCTGTCCCTCAAAGGTGAACTTAAGAGCCCTGAACGTGTTGTAGCGCCAATAAGAGTAAAACGTTTCAGATTGAACTTGATCGTCTTAGCATAAGGCCCCTTATCCACAAGAAAATCTATCTGAAAGTTCTCCATTGCGGGATATATGAACTCTTCCACAACCTTTGAAAGCCTGTGTATCTCATCAATAAAAAGGATATCCCCGTCTGCAAGATTTGTCATAATTCCTATCAGATCTCCCGCCCGATCTATTGCCGGACCGCTCGTGGCAGTGAACTTCGTACTCATTTCATTTGCCATTATGTGGGCCAGGGATGTCTTACCTAACCCCGGAGGCCCTGACAAGAGAAGATGCTCCATAGGTTCATTTCTGTTTTTTGATGCCTGAAGTGCTATCTTAATGGATTCAAGAACGGCTTCCTGTCCGACAAAATCATCGAGAAGATTAGGCCTGAGAGAAATGTTCATTATGAGATCATCTTCCGTCTCTCCCTGCTGCACTATTTCTTCACTTTTATCTACAAACCGTTCTCTCTTTATCTCATCCATGTATTTTCTCCCTGTAAACTTCATTAAGTAATTCTTCGCTGGTCTTTATGCCCGGGTTACGCTGCAAAGCCTTTCGTATCATTTCTTCCGCCTCAGAGTTTTTGTACTGCAGCTGCAGAAGGACATCAATTGCCTCCTGGCTTATATCTTCTTTTTCCGGAGTTATCTTAAGAGCTTCATCACGGATCAATCCGTATTTACCTACGGTACCCTTAAGTTTCGCGACTATTTCCGCAGCTTTTCTGGCGCCTATGCCCGGTAATTTTTTAAGAAAACCCTCATCTCCGGAATCTATGGCACCGGCTATCACGGAGAAAGGCTCCGAAAGAGCCCTGCACGCCGCCTTTGGACCTATTCCTGAAACTGAAATAAATTTCTCGAAAAATTCTCTCTCGACTTCATTCTGAAACCCTATAAGTACCGGAACCCCGGACGACTGCGTCATCTGAAAATAATGGTACGTTACAAGTTCTATCTGATCCCCCACAACTATTTCTTTATCCAGGATCGACATCACGGCAAGAGGAATAAGCACCTCATAAAATATCCCGCCCGACTCAAGGAGAATGCTGCCCTCTTTTTTTCCTGCTATTTTTCCCTGTATTTTCGCTATCATTTATAACCCTTCAGGTTAAATTTAAAATATAAAATTAAAAATCTAAAATACAAATTCAAAATTAAAAACGTTCTAAAAACAAAAAAACTTCTGACTTACAGCATCCAGATACTTCATTCTGGATTTTTCCTTTTTCATTTTTAATTAATTCCCGCCTATCCCCTCGATATACACGTAACTGATCGCCATGGCGATCGCGTCACTGATATCCACCGGTTCCGGAAGAGAATTAAGCTCCAGTATGGATTTTACCATCCTCTGCACCTGATGCTTGCCTGCCCGTCCATTCCCTGTAACTGCTTTTTTAATACGTGTAGCGGTATAGCTCACCAGTTCGACTTTGTGCATCCCGCACGCCAGGCAGATGACCCCCCTAGAATGACCCATAAGAATAGAGGTTGTTGGATGCTTATAATGTGAATAAAGCTTTTCAAGAACCAGAACGCTTGGTCCGAACTCTTCAATAACATCGGATATGTTTGTAAAAATATCGAACACCCTCTGGGATATCCCGTCATCACTGGAAGTCCTTACGACTCCCGCTTCAACGAGCTTCATTTTGTCAGGACCGTCTGCGTCAATTATTCCGTAACCTGTCCTTTGCAACCCTGGGTCAACACCGATAATTCTCATATTTTAGCTATAAGCTATAAGCTATAAGCTGTAAGCACATAGCTGACAGCTTACGACCTATGCTATTCCGTTTCTAATTGCTTCAAGATCTCATCTGGAATGTCAAAATTTGAATAGACGTTCTGAATGTCATCATTGTCCTCAAGATCCTCAACAAGCCCCAGAACCGTACGTGCGACCTCGACAGATTCAACCTTGACACTGTTCTTGGGTATCATGCTGAGTTCCCCTGATTCGATCTTAACATTTTTTTCCGTGAGGCCGGTACGAACTATGTCAAACTCCTGCGGGGCGCATGTGATCTCGTAAAAATCCTCATCCGCTGTAAAATCTTCGGCTCCGGCTTCAAGCGCGATATCCATAAGATCTTCTTCAACAGCATCTTCCGTCTTTACCAGAAAGATACCTTTTTTTTCAAACTGGAACACTACCGATCCTGCACCGGCCATATTGCCGTTACGCTTTGTAAAAGTACTCCGCACTTCACTGGTAGTTCTGTTCTTATTATCGGTCAGGCCTTCTACTATAATTGCCACTCCACCCGGAGCATAACCTTCAAAGGAAACGTTCTCATACGAAACACCTTCAAGCTCACCGGTCCCCTTTTTTATGCCGCGTTCTATATTGTCGGCAGGCATATTTGCATCTTTTGCTTTTTGAACAGCAAGACGCAGTCTGGCGTTGGCGTCCTGATCTCCGCCGCCATCTTTTGCGGCAACGGTTATCTCACGTATAATCTTGGTGAAAATTTTCCCTCTCTTGGCATCAAGAGCACCTTTTTTATGTTTAATACTCGACCACTTTGAATGACCGGACATTTTACAGCCTCCTTCTATCGCATCATAAGTTGTTTATTCTTCTTCTTTCGCATGCCTTTTTGGACTACTCTCAATGATCTTCTGCGCCACGTTTGGCGGCACAGGATCATAATGAGAGAATGACATCGTATAAGTAGCCCTTCCCTGCGTAAGTGATTTAAGTTCATTAGAGTACTTATACATTTCTTCAAGCGGGATCTGGGCCTTTACTATCTGCATCCCACCCTCGGAATCCATGCCCTGAACTCTTCCGCGCCTGGAACTCAAGCTTCCCGTGATGTCTCCCATATTTGCTTCGGGAACCGTAAGCTCGACGTTCATCACCGGCTCAAGAAGAACGGGCTTGGCTTTTTGACATGATTCTTTGAACGCATGCGCCGCGGCTATCTGAAATGCGATATCCTTAGAGTCAACGGGGTGGGTCTTACCATCATATACAATGACCTTCACGTCAGTTACCGGATACCCTGCGACTACACCCTCTTTAAGAGCTTTCGCAATACCTTTTTCACAGCTCCCTATGAGCTGTTTCGGAATAGCTCCACCTACTACCTCATCGACAAATTCAAAGCCCCCTCCGCTTTCAAGCGGTTCTACCCTCATCCAGACCTCCGCAAACTGTCCCGCACCACCGGACTGTTTCTTGTGTCTGTACTGAGAATCACCATTTCCCGTAACAGTCTCTTTATAGGCGACCTTTGGGGTCCCTATCTCGACCTCCACACCATATCTATTTTTCATTCTATCGACCATAGTCTTAAGATGCAGCTCCCCCATACCGGAAACTATCATCTCGTGGGTCTGGACATCTATTTCCGAAGTGAACACAGGATCTTCAGCAGTAAGCCTGTGAATAACGTTAGATATCTTATCCTCGTCAGCCCTTGTCTTAGGCTGAACGGAAAAACTGACCGCCGCATGCGGAAAGTTGATCGGAGAAAACCTTACCGGAGTTTTCTCGTCCGAAAGAGAATCATTAGTTTCAGTAACCTTAAGCTTTGCAATAGCGACAATATCTCCCGCAACAGCACTCTCGGTATTTATCTGGTCTTTACCCTTCAGAAAAAATAGCTGCCCAATCTTTTCAGAGACATCTTTTGTGGTGTTCTTAACCGAAGAGGCGGACCTGACTGTTCCGGACTTCACCTTTAAAATGGATATCTGTCCCGCATAAGGATCCGATATAGTTTTGAATAGCTGGGCACTAAAAGGAGCATCAGACTTAGGCGCGATTTTCACTGCCTCGGCACCTTCTGCGGCTCCCGGAAGTTCCACCGCGGGTCGATCTTCGGGTGATGGCATATAATCCTTGATCATGGACATTATCTGGTCCAAACCTATACCTTTTTCACAGCTGGCAGGAATTACGGGTATGATCTTTCCAGACACAACACTAGTTCTGAAAGTTTTTTTGAGATCCTCTGACGTAAGTTCCCCTTCTTCCAGATATTTCTCAAGAAGCTCGTCATCTGACTCTGCTACACCTTCGGTCATAGCGTCTGAAAGCAGTTCCGCATTGTCCTTATCTTCCCCCTGCAAAGCGTCTATCCCGGCCTTTGTAAGAAGATTCGCCAACCCGGAGAAACTCGCCCCCTTCCCATTGGGATAACAAAGGGCTATACAGTTCTTTCCGAGCGTTGTCTTGATCTGCTCGAGGGTCTTGTCAAAATCGGCATTATCTTTATCCATTTTATTGATAACGATCATGCCCGGAAGCCCCAGCTGTTTAGCAACTTTCCAGAATTTGGTGGTACCCACTTCCACCCCCGCCTGGGCGTCTACAAGAAGTATAACCGCGTCAGCAGCATTGGCACCTGCTACAACTTCACCAATATAATCAAGGTATCCGGGAGCATCAAGAATGTTCACCTTGATACCGTCTTTTTCGTAATAAGACACTGAAAGATTAATAGAATTGTGTCGTGATCTTTCGTCTTCGTTAAAGTCGGAAACTGTAGTTCCCTCGGAAATGGTTCCTGCTTTGGATATAGCTCCACCCTTAAAAAGAAGATTTTCTGTTAGAGTCGTCTTGCCTTCCCCGGAATGAGCAACTATTACTATGTTACGAATATCTTTTGTTGAAACAGCCACTGAGGTACCTCCTTCTTTAATAAGCAAACAAAGAAATGAATGCCGGTCAATATTAAAAAAACTTGGCTTTACCCTTTTGCAGGGTTTTCTGCGGTGAGTAACTATTACTATTACTTAAAGTATTATAGTATGTGTCTATTTTTTGTCAATGGGAATAATGTCGCGGCGGGCAAAAAAAAAGGGCCTGTCCTAAGGACAGGCCCTTAAAAAGAAACGTGATCTTACATCACTAGTTTTTTCTGCATAACGTTAGATCTTCTTCTCATAAGTTCCACTTTGTTGTCACGCAATGACTGCTGTCCAGCAGCGGCTTTTGCTTCACTTACGTTATTAACGTAATCCGCGCTTCTCTGAAAAGAGCTTGCCTCGGTTGATGTCCCTGCGACATAGTCTGTGGTACCCGCAGCAATTTCTTTGCCTTTGTCAGCGCCAGACTTCATGTTATCAGAAATCTGCTGGAAAATGCTCTGTGAAGTACTTTTGACTTTTTGTGTGGTATTCACAGTAACCTCTTTGCCTTTTTCAGCACCGGAGTTAACACCATCGGCCATATTCTGAAAAATACCCTTTTTTGTAGCAGTTGCCTGAGGAGCATCAGCAGCATATGCTCCGACAACCCCTACTGAAAATAGAACAACGATCACTAAAGCTATAACTTTCCTCATTTTTCCTCCCCTTTTTGATGAATAACTTAGAAACAGTATAATGAGATTTGCCAAATTAGGCAAGCAAAAAAATGTCTGCTCATAAGAGCCGGCCTTTTTTGCTCCATTTACTGGTTGAACCTGACCACTCTTCCTTGTCTTCTCTGTTTGATCTTCGAGCTATTACCACGAAGAGACATCTGCTTAGACGTTGATACGGTTGTATGCCACTTATTTATGGCATTGGCCGGATCCTGAAAAACATGTCTTTCTCCGTCCTTCTTACACCAGGACCCTTTTGACTGGACGTCCTGAGGAGCATCAGCCGCGTATACGCCAACCACCCCGATTGAAAGCAATATAACAACAGTTAAAGCTATAACTTTTCTCATCCCTCACCCACCAGTTTTTAGATATAAAAGGATCTACTGATTAGTATAATGAAAAACAACCAATTAGGCAAACTTAAAATAAGTTTATTCTCATCCTAGACCCTGCACATATTACCTGTCTCCCTCTACCTCTCGGCATCCTGATGCTTCCTCAAGGATGTTACCACCATAGCATGGCCTATCCACGAAACATAGGTAACCAGCAAACAAAATATTGTGAATATTTCATTTTACTCTCCATTATTAAAAAACTATCGTTTTCAAACATGCCGAATACTTATCGATGCATCGCAACCCGGGAAAGTAACAGCCGTAGAAGGTATGTAAGATCGATCAATTTAACCACATACCCCCTTCACAGATCCTTCTTTCATCATCTATAACCAAAACCTTAATCCGGAAGGGCTACTTCCATCTTCCGCTTCTGAAAAGCATTATTGTAGTGGTGGCATGTTCGCCCCTGATGTCATTAATAATTTTTTCAAGATCATCTTTCAGATTCTTCGAAACAGGATTAGGAGCTGAGAGCATGATAATTATATCCTGCCCTTCCTCAATACCTGAGCGCCCGGCAAAGACAAGATTAACCTCTTTATCTTCGGCTATTCTAGCCTCTATGCGTTTTGAGAGCCTTAAGGAAACAGGATAAGTTGCCGGACGAAGCTGGCCTTCTTCCAAATTGGACGCAGTTCGATATCCCAAAGGTGCCACAAGCAAACCCATAATTATAACAAACCCAATTGCGCACCTTCTCAGCCACGTGGAATATTCCTCACCGCTTTCCTTCCCCCTTACACCCATCAATCTATACGTCGCCGCCGACCCGAGGATTATGGCCACAAGGTTGGTAACAAAAAGGACTGCCGCACCCCTCGCCACTTCACCAAACCCATTGGCAAGTGCTATGCCGCTAGCGGCCAAAGGAGGCACTAACGCAGCCGCTATTGCAACCCCGGCAAGAGCCGCCAGGACCTTTGGACGCGCGGTAGCATAAGCTCCCGCGGCTCCCGCAATAAGGGCAACCATAAGATCCAGTATACTCGGTTTACCCCTAAGCAAAAGTTCAACTGTAAGCGTATCTCTCGGAGTAATAAGTCCTATAATAACCGCTATAATAAAACCCGCTAACGACCCCACGATCATTGCAGACATGGAACCTTTAAAGAGGTCAACATCCCCCCTTACGAGTGACAGCCCTCCGGCGGTAAGAGGCGTCATAAGAGGCGCTACTACCATGGCACCAATAATAACGGCGCTGGACCCTATCAGAAGACCGAACGCGGCAAGGGCTGTTGAAAGCCCCAGGGTTATCATAAAATCAGGGTTTATTGTTGCGCCCCATTCAAGTCGCCCGTAAAGGGCTTCTCTTTCTTCTCCATCAAGCTGGGGAACCTATCCAAATATTTTCAAAAACCCAATACCGTTAAACTTCATAAAACGACCTTTCTTTTATATAGATTACAACCTATTACTTAAACGCTATTTTTATTATCAGTTTTCTGCATGTACCACATCCGGCAAGCGGCGCATGTG
>CAYWDJ010000051.1:0-10007 GCA_964457005.1 uncultured Planctomycetia bacterium | reverse complement strand
TTTGTTATAAATTTATTCCTGAATTTCCTCTGGGCTATTCTTTACGAGTCTATCAATCAAACTACTCACAATATTAGGTTTAATATAGTTTACCCACATCAAAACAATAATAAGGAATAAAAATATACGTCCAAATCCTCCAGTTGCTGCTCCTTCTGATCCTACTCTGAATACTAAAGCTCCATATAAATGGAATAAAGTTGCGAATATAGATTGAATAAGTAACATGCGCTTTGGAAGGACTTCTTTACCTATCAACATACCGTAAGAGTATGCAATTGTGGTAATAAGAATTCGGAAGTGTCTGAGAAGGTGGGGTATTCGCCGGAAGAGCTTGCTTCTCTGCCGGAAGGAGCGGATATGGGGCTTGGATGCGGGAACCCTACGGCTTTTGCTTCACTATCTCCCGGTGAGGTTGTCGTGGACCTGGGTTCGGGCGGGGGCATAGATGTATTTTTGGCTTCTAAGAGGATTGGTGATACGGGAAAAGCCATTGGTATTGATATGACAGAAGCCATGGTTGAGAAAGCCAGAGCGAATGCCGAAAGGGCTGGCCTTAAAAATGTTGAGTTCAAGCTGGGAGAGATCGAGAATATTCCTATGGATGATAGCAGTACAGATTGCATAATAAGTAACTGTGTAATAAACCTTTCGACGGATAAGCAGAAGGTTTTCAATGAGGCTTACCGTATTCTTAAGCCGGGAGGCAGGTTAATGGTTTCGGACATGGTTCTTCTTATGGAGCTTCCGGAGTACGTGAAAAAATCAGCGGAACTATACGCGGGGTGTGTCGCGGGTGCGCTTCATAAAGATGATTACATAGGTAAGATCAAGAATGCAGGATTCGATAAGGTTGATATTATCAGAGAAGATGCAGTAGATCTGATGCAGTACATTGGTTCCGACAAGGTTATCAGCGATGTTGCCGCGAATATGACAAAAGAAGAAGTTGATTCGGTGAGTAAGGCCGTCTTGAGCCTTAAGGTTGCGGCATACAAGCCTGAGTAAAACGTGGAAGGTGAACATGGATATATGGGCGTGGTGTAAGTGTGAACCGGGGTACACATGTGTGATGTGTAAGGTTCTGGTTGGAGTGGTTCTTGCTGCATTAGGTGTGGCGGCCGGATATTTTATAGGTAGGAGGAAGAAATGAGAAAAATATCTATCATAATGGTTTTCGCGATGTTCCTCGCAGGGAGTTATGCGCTTAGCGTTTTAGTAGATGAAGGCCCTCACTTTCATTGTCCGGTTTGCGGTTCCCCTGATTATGGAAGCCTGTGGCATGATAGCGATAAAGACGGGGAACCCGACAGATAACAGGACAATAATTCAGGAGGTTTTTTGGTATGAGAGATAAGTCATTGGTAAGTTTAGTTTTTGTGTGCAGTGTAATATTTTGTTTGATGGTTGTCGGTGCCGATATAGTTCAGGCCGCACCTCGTCAAAGAGTTGTTGTGCATGCGGGTGGTCCGGTATATGGCCCCAGGCCAGTTGAGGACGCACCCGGTCGAAGGACAATAGAGAGTACTGATAGCTGGCCCCTTGAGACCATTGCAGAGGTGGAATTAACCCCCGAGGATATCAAGGAAAAGAAGATAAAACCCGGGTATGGGCTTATCGCCTTTGATGTGTATCCTTTTGAGACCAAAATTTACCTTGATGGTCATTTTGAGGGGACACCTACGAAATTGAATAGAGAGAAAAATTTTCTGAAAGTTGAAGAGGGAAAACACATAATCGAGTTCAAGCTGCAGAATGCTCCAATCAAGGTTCTGCGTCTTTATTTTAGAGGCGGATACAAGACTATTATTGAACAGTAATGCCTTTGATTGTGACTATAAGGTGCTCGATCACCGCATATCTACCATTCCAATACTTTAGAGTTAGATGGAGAAGAGATGAAACGAAAGATTTTCTTTGTATTGTTTGTTGTTCTGGCCATTCAAATATTATGCCTGCCGGTTATTTATGCCGAAGATAACACTCCTCTTCCAACAGGATCTTTTGGTTTTGTTCAGAATCTTGATGTAAACCCGATTTACGTTACCGCACAGAGGGTTGACGGAACTACGGTCGTTATAGAGGTCGGTGGCCACGGTGCGGCTATATTGCCCGCACAGACTACCAGGGTCACAGCTCTTCCTACGTCGTTCGGTGTCGGGGAGCAAGTTCTCGCGGTTACAGTTGGATGTCACAATGCTAACGCGGACCTCCAGGCTATAAACAATGTGGGGGAAAGCGTGGATTTAGCCCGTTCTTCGGGGCCTATCCCTACGGATTATGTTTTAGCGCCATCGGATGAAGGCCGTGTAGTTATTCCCCGTGAAGCGTACCTTCCGGGGCAAAGTCCACAGGGAATACGTGAAAGAGACCAAGCGAGAACTGAAGCAGAGTGTTCCGCCGAGAGAGCTATCGATGAAACCGGAGATCCCTTTCTTAGAAAATTGAACGAAGATCTTATGCGATACAGAGAACGTTTGAGTCAACTAGACCCGAACAGCGAAGAGGCCGGGGCCATACGGGATGCCTTCCCACTGATAGAAGAGATAATAAGGGAACGTGTCGAGACAGAAAATCAAAAATATGGCGATGACTGGCTTGAGAGGTATCGAGATCCGGAGACCGGGGAGCTTCCCGGAGGATTGTTGAGTTATGAAAGAGTTCTGTATGAACCGGTTGATCTAAAGTCACCGGACCAAATATCCGGCAGGGTTTATACGAGAAAACTTAGTGAAGATGATAACTGGAGCGTACAAAGGATATTCACCCATGGGCCGGCCGTAACTCTGGGGCCGTTCATGGAATGGCCGTTGAAGATCAGTAAGTCCGGGGAAGGGTTTAATGTTCTCTGGCAGGTAACGTACTGCGAACTTGATAATGAAAAACTTTTTGATAAATTTAAAAGGCTTACCGAGGCGAGGGTTGCCATTAATGAAAAATTCCAGAGAGATGACAGGAAGATAAGCAAGCGGGAATTTAAAGATTGTCAGGAGCTGATCAAGATCAGGGAGAAGGTGTTTTCTTCGGCTAAATGGAAGTCGGGAAGTCTCCCGGGATGGATGGCTTTGACAGATGCTGAAGGCAAGTTTGCTTTTAATCTGGATAAGTTGCCGGGGAAGGGTAACATTATATTTCTTATCCTGGAGGTAGCGGCGTTCCCTCCTTTTGGAGAGGCTACGCCATATTTTACTCAGAATCAGACGCCTTCGGTGGGGACAGCTGAATTTTCTCTTGTCTGGCCTCGTACAAGGTTTATCCCGGAATGCGAGATACCTCAGAATTTATTAAGGGCTTACCCGGGGGGAATGGATCCTGCGGAGTTGGAGAGAAAACTTGATGAAAAGAACAAACAGTTGATTAAGGAAGAGAAGAATCTGCAAAAAATCCAAAAAGAAGACCGAAGACCGGATACTCTTGAGCCCAGATGGGAAGATCGCGTTTTAAAAAATCAACGTGCTTTTCGCGAGGAATACGTTAAGCAGCATGGAGACTCAAAAGAATGGGATCCGGAGACCAGGGGCAAATTTGAGAAAGAGCTGGTTCTGGTTCCTGATAGCTCGAGAGGCAGTTGGGAAAATGAAGCGGCAGAATATGCGAGAAGGAGAGAGGAAACCCTGGGACAGGCGCAGAAAAAACTCGATCTTATTAAAATCGCGATCAAGAACATTGAAAGCGGAATAAATGATAGAGATAAGAAATTGGATCTATGGGATAACAAGGTTTTGGATGCTATAGGTGATGTGGGGGTTATGCTTCCTGAAGATTATACTGATTCTTCGCTGCATCTATATGAGGAAGGTCGAGAGGTCGAGGGTGACGAGATCTCGCCGGTGTTGAGACAGGGGTATATGACAAAAGTCTATCTTGTTAAACAGGTGATAGACGATGTGGTTCGCAATAAGCCTATAATCGGGTATTATGGTAATACCGGTGAGACTTCTGTATTTTATGATCCGGATGCTTCCGGCGGGGCAAAACCGCCTTATGTTTTTAGGTTTGGAGAGAACATAAAAAAACATTGTATCATAAACGATTTTGTAAATACTTTCAGGGGGTCAAATACCGTGGGAGTGGGAGTCGTCGCGAGTCTCTTTGATGGCCTGACAACCCCGGATATGCTTAATGGAAAACTTGAACAGTTTTTTGTGCCGCTTCCAAGAACGGTAGAGGTCGAAGGGTACCGTATTAAGAACAGCGAGAAGTTTCATGCCGAAGTTGATGAGCAGTTAAGGCTTTACCGGGACCTTACGGACAGAACAGGGCAGGAGGTTTCTAAGATAATGCAGGATAGGAAGGACGGGAAAATTTCCAGAGAAGAGGCCAATGAAGAATATATGAGCGTTACGCAGAAGTGGAGCCAGGATATCCAGAAGGTTATGGTTAAACTTGCTGAGATCACAAGGGATAATCCGGCATTTAAATAACAGAGGTAGAACAGGAGGTGGGTTATGATCACGATATTACCAGAGAGTCATGATAATGTTATAGGGATGAAAGCTTCGGGGAAGGTCACGGATGCTGATTACAAGGATGTTATAATTCCTGCGGTCGATGATGTGTTGTCAACAAATGATAAGGCGAGTTTCCTTTATTATCTGTCACCTGAATTCCAGGGGTTTGAGCTTGGGGCTATGTGGGACGATCTTAAGTATGCTTCCGGGCATCATGAAAGGTTTAAAAAAATAGCTCTTGTTGGCGGTCCAAAGTGGGTAGATTGGACAAGCAAGGTTTTTGGGCACATGGTAGATGCTGAGATCAAGACTTATGAAGATGGTGAGATGGATGACGCATGGAGTTGGGTGAATTCAGCGTAGGATTAGAACGCCATACGAGATATAAAGCGTCATGGGATACTTCCTGCTGGGCCCCTCCGCCCGGGGTCTCTCGCGCCGTTCAGGAATGTCATCCCCGCGAAAGCGGGGATCAAGTAAAAATATTTTCACTTTTATGTGGTCCCCGCTTTCGCGGGGATGACATATTTTTTAGGTGGAGTTATAGTCCTACTAGCCTCATTAGTGTTTAAAAAGGAGAGATATGAAATTGGTGAAGATCGTTCTTTGTTTATCGTTGGTTTTGAGTCCGGTGATGGCGGAGGCGTGCAGCCGTGCAGTTTGGACGGAAGAGGGAGAGCCCGTTCTTACGGGACGCAATATGGACTGGACAGTGCCTATGGGGACAAAATTGCGTCTTATGTCCAGAGGCGAGAAAAGGACAGGGCTGGGCGGAAAAAATTCGCTAGAATGGACGTCAAAATACGGTAGCGTGGTTGCAACGGTATGGGATAATTGCACCCCTGACGGGATGAACGAAAAGGGGCTTGTTGCTAACCTGCTATATCTGTCTGAGTCCAACTATGGAGAGAGGGATGAAGCCAGGCCGGGGCTTGCCATAAGTTTATGGGCACAGTATTATCTGGATAATTTTGCTACGGTCGCCGAAGCTGTTGAGGCTACCAGGAAGATCAATTATCAGATAGTGCCTATTTATTTGCTGCAAAAAGATGAGAAAATGGCAGCGCCGATACACATTTCTCTTTCGGATGCTACGGGCGATTCTGCTATTATCGAGATGCTTGACGGCAAGACGGTCATACATCATGGCAAAGAATATAGTGTGATGACTAATTCTCCTCCGTATGATGAACAGCTTGTACTTCTTAAGCAGTATGCAGGGTTGGGCGGCACGAAGCCGCTTCCCGGAACGTCGGAGGCAGAAGATCGTTTTGTGCGGTTGGCATACTATCTTACAAAGCTTCCCGAACATCCTGCAGATTATCGTGAGGCCGTTGCGGGCATGTTCAGTATTATGAGAAATGCCGCAACACCGATAGGATTCAATAATCCTGAAAAACCAAATATTTCTATGACATTGTGGACCTGTGTGTCCGATTCAACGGACCTTATATACTATTTTGAGTTTACAACTCTTCCTAATGTTGTTTGGGTCGAGCTCAAGGAAGTCGACATTGAGGAAGGTTCTGCTCAGAAAGTGCTGGATCTTTTGAGTTTGCCGGATCTGAGCGGGAATGTTTCATGGGATTTCTCGGATGCCGCGTCCCTTGATTTTGCCCCCGGGGGGGCTGAAATAAAACAGTAGCTATTTGTTGTTAAGCAAGAAAGTGCTTGAATGTTGTTAGTCTGTTACGGTAAGATGAGCAGGTTGTTAAATTTTAAACGCCACAACGGAGTGGGGCATAACAGAGAAGTCAACAGTTCTTGCCGGCACATGCTGGGACTACTGGATGTGTTCGGGTGAGAGCAAGTCTAAATGCAAAGCGCATCAAACCTGCAGTGGGAAAAAATGTTTCGTTGCCAATGAATTCGCGCCGCAAGGCGAAAGACGTTTCGGCGAATGTGACAAATGCCCCTGGTACGGCTGTTCAAGAGAAGAGTAGTGCCCGGTTTGTATAGATCTTATCAAAAAAGGAGATAAAATGAGCGGTATTTTTGGAGCTGTCTCACAGAAGGATTGTGCGACCACACTTCTGTATGGGACTGATTATCATTCTCACATGGGCACCCAGTTTGGCGGTTTGGCGGTTTTTGGAGACGGGTTCACAAGGCAGATACACGATATCAGTCAGAGCCAATTCAAATCTAAATTTTATGAAGGTTGTAAAAACCTTAAGGGGAACAAGGGCATAGGTGTTATTAGCGATAGTAACGAACAGCCTATGTTTATCAATTCTAAGTTTGGCCCTTTCTGCATAGTGACGAGTGGGCTTATTGTTAATGCTGATGAACTTGCGTCCAAACTTATGAAAGATGGGTTTTCTTTTAGTGAACTTGGAAGCGGCCCGGTGAATGTTACCGAGCTCATTGCTAAGCTTATTACGCAGGGAGATGATCTTGTCGACGGGATACAGAGGATGTTTGCCGCAATAGAGGGCTCTTGTTCTCTTCTCATTCTTACCGAAGAAGGGGTATATGCCGCGAGGGACAGAAGGGGTTATACTCCTCTTGTTATAGGAAAGCGCGGTGACGACTGGGCGGTAACTACCGAGACGTGTGCTTTTCCAAATAACGGTTTTGAAAGAACAAAATATCTTGCTCCCGGAGAAATAGTTCTTCTTACGGAGACGGGGCCTAAAGATAAGGCAAAAGGAAGCGATGAGAATCAGATATGTGCTTTTCTGTGGATATACACAGGGTTTCCCGCTTCCAGCTATGAGGGAATAAACTCGGAAATCGTCAGGGAAAAATGCGGAAAGGCTCTTGCCAGACACGACAAAGATATAGAGGCAGACCTTGTCGCCGGTATTCCGGATTCCGGGATGGGACATGCCATGGGGTATGCGCAGGAGTCAGGAAAACCTTTGAGGAGACCCCTTGTCAAATATACTCCCGGATATGGACGCAGCTATACACCTCCTTCACAGGAGACGCGAGATCTTGTGGCTACAATGAAACTTATCCCGATAAAAGATGTTATAAGGGGAAACCGCATAGTAATATGTGAGGACTCTATAGTAAGAGGGACGCAGCTTAAGAACTTTACGGTGAAAAAGCTTTTTGATGCCGGGGCAGAGGAAGTCCATGCCAGGCCGGCATGTCCACCGCTTATGTATCCTTGCAAGTTCTGCCTTTCTACCCGCAGTATAGATGAGCTTGCTGCAAGAAAAGCCATTAAGGCCATAGAAGGGCACGATATAGAGGATGTGTCAGAATATGTGGATCATAAAACGGATAAATACGAGAAGATGGTCGAGTGGATCAGAAAAGACCTCAATGTTACCACCCTGCGGTATCAGACTCTTGAAGATATGGTGGAAGCCATAGGTCTTCCGGAAGAAAAGCTGTGTACATATTGCTGGACAGGGAAATGTCCGGGATCTTCGTGCGGAAGTTCAGCAAAGCAGCAAGAGACATCAGTGAAGAACTGAGCATAGCAGGGAAGTATGCCTCTAAACAGATTTACGGTAATAGGATTTTTGCTATTGTAATTTCTTGTGGTATACTAAACAAAAAAGGAGATAAAATGATAGATAAGGTTATGAAAAATAAAATAATTATTGGTTCTGTTGCGGCGGTGTGTATTTTTCTTTTGTTCTTTATGATAATGCCAAAAAAGAAAGGATCCTCCGTAGGTGCAAGAATTATTGGGTCGAGTGTAACTGCTCAAGAGATAAAAGAATGGGCAAGCACTATAGAAAATCATGCAGAATTTGACAGATCGGCTAGAGAGAAGTTTTACGGAAAGAACGTAAAATGGGCGGGAGTTGTCGGCTCGGTGTCACCATCTGCGGGTGCTAAGGGTGCATATGTTTCATTAGTATCTCCAAGGTTTGTAGCACAGTTTGATGACAAAAATAAGGTTAGTCATCTTAAAAAGGGCGATAGAATAATCGTGAAGGGCACTATTTCCGGGATGTCGAAGTTCGGCGTGGGCGGAATGACCACAACTCTGAAAGGGTGTTCCTTGATCAAGTAGTGTTGTTCGGCGCTATAAAATATTCAGAAACCCCAGGCATAAAAATGTTTGGGGTTTTTTTGTTTTTTATGGGTTAATCCAGTATGATTTACTGAAAGGGGGTGAGCGTGGTACAGGAGAATGAAGTAATAATACTAATTTTGGGGATAGCTGTTCTGGCGGCGTCCGGCGATCATTGCATCACTTCTTATGGGGGCTTTATGGGGGGTCACTATAACCGCTGTGTGGGTAAGGGTAAGTCTTGGAGTGCTTCCGGTTAATGGAGATGTAAGCATAGTAAGCGCGTTTTTCGCGAATGTCCTGTCTACAGTGCCGTTATCCTAGGTAATACGGTTCGCCAGATTTATAAAATTTTCACTTTTCTTCGCACTTTTAGCGATAGTAACTTCATACTTTACCAGCGGATACGGACTTATGGAATTCATGGAGGACCTCATGAGTAATACTTTTAAGAGGTCAAATAAACTGCTGGTTATAGTCTTAAGTTTTCTGCCTCCCTTGGTGGTGACCATTCTTTATCCGGATCTGTTCCTTATAGCGCTGGACGCGGCAGAGGCGTTCGGGGTCGCCATACTTTTCGGGATACTGTCGTGCACAATAGCCGTTATACGGGTCAGACAGGAAGGAAAGAAACCGTTTCTTGCGGTAATTATACTGATACTTTTTCTTATGGTTATTGGGATTAAGATAGCAAAGGAGACGGGTCTGATAGAGCTTAAGCCCGGGGTTAGGTATGTAAGATATAATTTCCAGAACTATGTTTCAAAGGACCCCGCAAAAATACTAAAAAACCCGGGGGAGATAGGAGTTAGAAAAGAAATAGCCAGGCATGTTAGTTTGTAAAATGTTAGTTATGTGCTACACTTTGAAGTGAAAGAATACAGGAAGAGACTGTTTTTTTGAAAATCAGAAAGAGAAAAAGGTACAATTCGTGAAAGCGGATGTTACAAAGCTCTAGAGCCTAAGCCGTAAGGTAATGGTAGTCAGCTGCCCTAATGCAATAGGACAGCAACGGACCATAGTTCTAAAGCCATGGTCTCTTTTTTTGTATTTATGTGTTGTTTATGTGCTAGTATGTATTTGTGTGTAAAGAAAAAAAAGGGGGGGGGTATTATGAAGATTCTTGCTATTATGTTGACGTTGGTTATTGTTTTTGCTGCACCCATGAGCGCTATGGCTGAGCATCCAGAGGCAAAGGCAGTGTCAGGAGATCCTGTGACAGGTGCCGTAAGAACAGTAGGTAACGCGGCTCTCGGAACTGCGGAAGTAGCCGCAAGCCCGATCCAAGCTTTGGCAAATGGTGACGGGGATCAGATGGTTACTTCACCAGTCGAGAAAAGCGGACAGACTCTGAAGAAGGTTGCCGACGATACAGGCAATACACTTACCGGTAAACCAGTCGAATAGTAGGTGTTGATCTCTAGGAAATTATCCCGATGGAAATAAATAGGGGCCCATATTTTTGGGTCCCTATTTATTTGTGGTATACTTATTTTAAATTTAGTGCATAGGGAGGATTCTAATGGAAAAGAAAATGACCACTGTGGGAAAGTATCTCATAAAACGTTTAGAGCAGG